>DASVWQ010000220.1:0-32644 GCA_036393135.1 Ktedonobacterales bacterium | reverse complement strand
CAGCCAGGTCAGCGGGAAGGCGACCAACCCCAGCAACTCCACGATCAGCAGCCACCAGAGCAACGGTATCTGGTTGGGCAGGCTGCCCGGTGAGAACTGCGCGTCGAGGGTCGGTGACTGGGCGTTGGCGGCGGCGTCCTGCGGCGGAAGCAGCAGCGATTGCTGGCTGCCCGCGCGGCTGGAGACCTGGGTGAAGTCGATTCCCTGCGTCAGTTTCGCCAGAATCTGCCCCGACGCAAGGCCTGCGCCCGTCCGCGTGAAGATCCAGACGGGCGGGTGGTCGTAGACCGAGAAGCTTTCGTCGGCGCCGTTCTCGCCCCAGGTCAGCGGGCCGAGATGCGGCGCGGCGCTGAACCGCGCGGCGAGGTGGAAGCCGAGATCACCCGCGAAGAGCAGTTGGTAATAGCGCGTCGTCATCGGGTAGCGGTCGGAGAGCTTGGGGATCGAGCCGAGCAGGCGCTGGCTGCTGATGACTACGACATTCGCCGCCGCAAGCTGGCTGGCCAGGCTCGCCGCCTTCGCCTGGGTGTCGTCGGCGTAGAGGTCCAGGCCGATGTTGCCGTACTCGCCGGAGTCGATGGGATGCCCAGCCGCCGTGTAGCCTAGGCCGTTGGCGTCGGTCCGCGCGGGCGGGACGGCGATGGGCAGCGGGTCGTCCCAGACCTCGCTGGTGATGGTCGAGCGCGGCGCGACGTGGTTGTAGATCCACTCGGAGGCCTGCACGCGGGTATTGGGCGCGCTGTAGATGTTGTCGAGGGCCAGCGCGTTCAGCGCCGTCGCCAGCAGGATCGCCAGCGCCAGCGCCACGCAGGCCCCGCGCGCCCACTGCGCGCCCCAGATCGCCGTCAGCCGGTCCATCGCGCGCCCGACCCACGCCAGCCGTCCCGCGCGCGGTCCATCTCCCGCCTGCGCCCGCGCCATGCCCCAGCCCGCCAGCGCCGCCAGCGCGCCCGCCCCGCAGATTGCCAGCGGCGCGAACTCCGGTAGCATGTAGCGTGTGAACTTGGTGTAGGCGTCGCCGATGATCGCGAAATAGGGGATGATCCAGACCAGCAGCAGGCCCCAGTCGTCGTCCCAGCGCCGCCAGACGCGACTCAGCGCCCAGAGGACGCCCACCGACCCCAGCGCCGCCAGCGGAATGCCCATGTCGAAGAGGAACATCTGCTTGAGCTGGTAGAGGTAGGGCGTCGTACTGGCGAACTGGCGGACGTAGGGGTAATCCAGCTTGCCCTGCGAGAGCGCCGTCTGCTCACTAACCTGCGCGATGAACTCTTTCCAGTCGATCAGCACGTAGGGGCTGGTGATGAGGAACGTGACGATAGCGGCGGCGACCATCCCGGCGATGGCCAGCACGCCAGCTTCCGAGCTACCACGTCGCCGCCAGACGAGCGCGCAGGCCAGCGCCATCGGCGCCGCCAGGGGCGCTGCGCTGACTTTCGAGGCGACCGCCAGCGCGAAGCCCATGCCCGCCAGCAGGCTCCAGCCCCAGACCTGCCACGAGTCGCGCACGAGTTGCTTGCGGGTGGTCAGCGTCGCCGTCGGGCGGCGGTTGGCGTGCTGGGCCAGGCCGACGCAGGCCCACAGCGTCAGCAGGATGAAGCAGACCGTCGGTGTGTCCACGGCGTAGAAGTGCGAGACCTGTACAGCGAAGGGGATCACCGCGACGAACGCCGCCGCCAGCAGCCCCGCCCAGCGTCCCGCCAGCCGCCGCGCGATCAGCCCGGCGAAGATCACCGAGCCAGTATCGAAGAGCGCCGAGAGCGCCCGCCCGACCAGTGTGAAGTGGTTGAAGTCGTCGAACGTCCCGCCGTCGCTGGGATGGAAGGCGCCGTGGGTGGCGCCCGTGAGCCAGGCCAAGCCATGCGCCACCGCCGCCAGCAGATAGAGCGGGAAGGAGCCATAGGCGAAGAAGTGCGGGTTGAGTGGCGAGTGGACCGAGAAGAGCCAGTTCGGCCCGGTGTAGGCGGGGTCGCAGCCACCCGCGCGAGGCTGGCCAGGGAAGTTGAGGCAGAGCGCGCGGAAGACGATCTCGCGCTCGTCCGGGTGCAGGTGGTTGTTGGCGTCCCAGTTGATGCCGTAGAGGCGCAGCGCCAGCGCCGCCAGCGCGATCAGCAGCAGCAACCAGGGCGTCCAGTCGCGGGCCAGCGCCCAGCGCCACAGCGCAATTCCTCGGCTGGCCAGCGGCGCGGCGCCAGATGGGGCGGGCGTGGCGTCGGGCGCGCTGCCCGTGGTGATGGAGAGGCGCGGAGCCAGCGCCAGGGCGCCGCTCTGCGTGGCGCGTCCGCGCCTCCGGGATCCTCTCACCAGCGTTCCTCCACCCTGGGCGCGCCGCCGTGCGATGAGCGCCGTCTCGTGTCCGCAGTAGTGACGTCGAGCGCCGCCGGAATGTTTCCTTCAGGGCCGCCGTTGTCGCTGGCATCTTAACATTGCGCGCCCACCCGCGCAAAGCGTCTGGCGCGGACGGCTAGTGCGCCGCAACCCCAACGGCGAGCGTGGCGTTATACTGAGCGGTGAGAATCTGGATGAGGAAGGAGCGCGAGATGCCGTTCGCCTGGCTGGAAACGGTCGATTCACCAGCGGGGCCACTGGCCTTCGCGGTGGATGACGCGGGCGCGCTGCTGCGCTCGCAGTTCGTCGCGGGTCGCTATCAGGTCGCTATCGAAGATGAGCTGGCGCGGGCGGGCTACGAGCTGGCCCGCGACCCCGCCCGCACGGCGCAGGCGCGTGCGCAGCTCCAGGAGTACCAGCGGGGCGCGCGGGGCGATTTCACCTTGCCACTGGCGCTGGATGGCACCGCGTGGCAGCGGGAAGTCTGGCTCGCGCTGACCCGCATCCCTTGCGGCGAGACGCGCGGCTATGGCGAGCTGGCCGCGCAACTCGGACGCCCGCACGCCGCCCGCGCGGTGGGGCGCGCCAACGCGACCAATCCGCTGCCGCTCTTCGTGCCGTGCCATCGCCTGATCGGCGCGAGCGGCGCGCTCACCGGCTACGGCGGCGGCCTCGACCTGAAGGCGAAACTGCTGGCCCACGAGTCGCGCTTCGCCCACTAGGCTAGTTTCTCTCTGCCCGGCAGCCTGCCAACCCAGAATAGATCGGTGTTTCGTGCTAGGCGCCAGCGCCTGGAATATTTGTGTATTCAGACCAAATGTGCGATAATTATGTAGAGTTGTGTAGGCCAATTTGCCGCGTTTTCAGGTGGGCTGATACCATCCCCAGCGCGTGTGGTCGCTAGCGAGTGGCGGCTGCGAGGTATCCAGGGTAGGTTTCCGGTGTTCCAGTTTACTCAGTCAGTGCAGTTCGTCTCAGAGCCAGGAGAGCAGGGCGCCGAATCGCTCCCAATGCGGGTCAGCAATCAGAAGATCGCCGAAGCGCTGTTCAATATCGCCATGTTGCTTGATATGCAGCAGGCCAACCCGTACCGTATCGCCGCCTATCGTCGAGCGGCGCGTGGCGTGCTGGGGCTGACTGAGCCGGCTGCCCAGGTGATCGCGCGCGGTGAGCCGCTGCGCATTCCCGGTGTGGGTGAGCGGCTCGGACGCAAGATCACCGAGTTGATCGTCACTGGGCATATGACCTTCTATGACGATCTCTGCGAGGAATCATTGCCGAGTGATGTGCGCGATCTGATGAATGTGCCACATGTAGGCCCGCGCACCGCCCTCCGCCTGAGCGGGCAGTTTGGCATTCATTCCATCGAGCAATTGCTCAAAGCCGCTACCCAGCGCAAGTTGCGCGATGCCTACGGCTTTGGCCCACGCAGCGAGGAGCGACTGGCCGATGGCGCGCGTTCGTTGATGGCGCGCCAGTCAGACGCGGCATAGTCCACCCACTCACACAGGCCCCGTTATCCCTAATTGGGTCGGCGCCTGCGTTTCATTTTCGCCATCCGCCCGCGCTTCCCCCGCGAGGCGCGGATGGCCGCTGAGCAGGCGCCGCAGCATGCCTGAGAAGCCTGTGTAGCGGCTGTGAGTTTGCGTTTCTCCTGCGCGACACGATTGTGACACGCCCGCGCGACACTGGCGTGCGGCCACGCCCTCCCAATACCTCGCGCGACCCACTTCGCGGCCAGGACGCCGCGACTGGACGCCGCGCAGCGCCTCCGTGTGGCGGAGGATGCGGTGAGAGCGGACAAAGGAGTGTAGCAATGCGCAAGCGTGTTCGTGTCGTGCTGGTCAGCGCCATGACGGCGTTGACGCTCTTGCTGGGCGAGGTCGCCGTGGCGTCACAGAGCGCGGTGGCGGCGGCTCCGGCGGCGCCAGCGAGCGTCAAGGTCATGGCGAAAGTGATCCTGAACGAGACGAGTGTGAATGCCCCCGGCTTCTATGCCAACGCGAACCTGGGCGCCAAGGGCGCCATCGCCTGGGCGGGGACCGACAGCCTGCATCACCTCAACGTGATGACCTCCAGCGATGGTCTGCATTACGGCCATAAAGTCATCCTGGGCGAGCTATCCGTCAATCGTCCGGCGGTCACGCAGATGTCGGTAGCGGCTGGCGGCGCGGTCGCGCTGGCCTGGCGCGGGACAGACCCCGCCCACCGGCTGAACGTCCTGTTCGACGTGTATGGCAGCCGCAAGAAGTGGATCTTCAACGAGACGAGCTTCACGGGGCCTGCGCTGACGGTGTATAGGGGCAATCTGCTGCTGGCGTGGGTTGGGACGGATGCGAACCACTCGCTGAACGTGCTGCCAATCTCGCTGTCCAACTTCAAGCCGGGCGTCAAGACGACGCTCTGGAGCTTCCACTCCAGCGCTGGCCCGACGCTGACCGCCATCCTCGATGGCCCGCAGATTGGTAGCCTGGTGATGGGCTGGCTCATGCCGTCTGGCAAGGTTAACCTGGCGCAAACGACAGATGGCGTCCATTTCAGCACGGCGCTCGGCGTTGGGTTGCCGCAGTATAGTGTGTCAAGTCCTACCGCGCTCCACTACAACACCGAGGGTGGTCCGGAGTACTGGCTCGCCTGGACGGGGACAGACACGTACCATCGTATCGCGGTCCAGTGGACAACGCACTATCCGCAGTGGCCAACGCCTTCCACCACGAAGACGCTGCTGCCAGAGTGGGCGCTGGGCGGCCCGACGATTGGCTTTGAGGAGGGCGTGGTGATGGCCTGGACGGGGACCGATCCCGCCCATCACCTGAATGTCGCCCGGCTCGAAGGGTTCTAGGCGCGAAGGGAGCGCGTCCAGCGCTATCACGGCATGCTATCATGGCGGTGGGTCGGCGCTGAGGATGGGAGCGGCGGCTACGCGGCGAGGGGGTCGCGGGCCGCCGCTTCCGCGCGCCAGAGGAGCATCGCCGCATGATCGCGCTGGCCGCCCTGGGAGCCGCCGTGAGCGCCTCGCCGCTCGCCGTCGCGCTGCTGCTGATCGTCGTGGTGGGGTTCGCCTGGAACCTCGGCGCGCATTACACCGGCGCGGTGATGGGCATGCCGGTCGCGGCGGGCGCCATCGCCGAGTGGCCCTCGCTGCTCGTGATCGGCGCGCTGACCATCGTCGGCGCCACCTTCGCCAGCGGACGGGTCGAGACGACCGTTGGGCGCAACATCATCAGCGACCATGCCGTGCGCATTTCCGACGCCATCGTGATCGTGCTGGCGGCGGGGCTGCTCACGCTGCTCTACAACTACTGGCGCGTCCCCACCTCCACGATCCAGATCCTCGTCTTCTGCGTCGTCGGCGTCGGGCTGGCAGGCGCGATCCCGATCCACTGGACGACCATCGCGGCGCTGGCGGTGGTCTGGATCTGCGCGCCGGTCATCGCCTTCGCGCTGGGCTACCTCTTCACGCGCCTGCTCGATCTGGTCATCCCGCCGGGGACGCTGCCCGCGCCCAGGGGTGAGCGCGCCGCGTCGCCGACACAGGCTGCCCTGCGCTGGGCGCCGCGTCTGCTGGTGATCGTCGGAGCCTGCGCGAGCTTCACGCTGGGGGCGAACGACGTGGCCAACGCGACGGGCGCGCTGATCCTGGCGCATCAGTTCTCGCTGGAGGTCGCCGGGCTGATCGGCGGGGTGGCGATGGCGGTCGGCGCGCTTACCTGGGGGCGTGGTATCCTGCGGCGGGTCGCATTCGACGTGGTGGCGATGGACCTCTCGATGGCCAGCGCGGCGCAGGGGGTGCAGGCGCTGGTGGTGCTGGTCGCCGCGACACAGGGCCTCTTCACCTCGATGAACCAGGCGCTCATCGGCGCGATGGCCGGGGCGGGCCTGGCGCGTGGCCGCCAGACGGTCAAACGGGCGCAATTGCTGGGCATCCTGCGCGGCTGGGCGATTGTGCCGCTCTCCGGCTTCGCGCTGGGCTTTGCGCTGGAGTGGCTGGCGCGCCTGCTCATTCGCTGAGACCGCGCGTACCGCGCGAAGATACCGCCCGCGTGATGCTCCGTCACAGTAGATTGGATGAGTCTGTGAGTTTCTTCTCATGCCGCTGGCCGTTTGGGGGCATGAATTGCGATACTCTCATGTGAGAATGGCGCAAGCGCGCCTGAGAGAAATCGATCCCTGAGCGCGCCGCGCTGGGACCGCGTGGCTACCATGACACGTCAGACGAGAGAGGACGGCTTTCCGCAAATGTCGGCAGCGTACATCCATCCCACCGCGCAGGTCTCAGACCAGGCGACGATTGGCGATGACACGCGCATCTGGAGCCAGGCGCAGGTGCGCGAGGGCGCGACGCTCGGCTCCGAGTGCAATATCGGCAAGAACGTGTATGTTGACTTCGATGTGAAGATCGGCAATCGCGTCAAAATACAGAACAATAGCTCGGTCTACCACGGTGTGACGGTCGAGGATGGCGTGTTCATCGGCCCGCACGTCTGCTTCTGCAACGACATGACGCCGCGCGCGATCACCCCCGATGGCAAGCTGAAGGGCAACGACGACTGGGAGGTTGGCCCCACCCACGTCAAGCGTGGCGCCTCGGTTGGCGCTGGCTCGATCATCCTGCCCAACGTCACCATCGGCGAGTTCGCGATGATCGGCGCTGGCTCGGTCGTCACGCGAGACGTGCCGGATCACGGCCTGGTCTATGGCAACCCCGCCCGCCAGCATGGCTATGTCTGCGGCTGCGGCCGCGCGCTGGCCGGGCTGGCGACGCCGCCCGCCGATGGTGTGTTCCCGCTCTGCCCGGTCTGCCAGGCCGAGGCGGCCCAGAAGGTCGAAGAACCCGCGCGCTAGCCGCGCCAGGGTCGTGTTTGTTGAGCGCGTGTACGCGCGTGGGCGACGCCTGCCGTTGATGCCCGCGCGGATGGAGGATATTTCGTGATTCCTGTCGCAAAGCCACAGATTACCCAGGCCGATCTCGACGCCGTGCGCGATTCGCTGGCGTCGGGGCTGCTCGCGCAGGGCGAGAAGGTCGCCGCGTTTGAGCGCCGCTTCGCTGAGATGTGCGGCGTGCGCGAGGCCATCGCCGTCTCCACTGGCACGGCGGCGCTGCATATCGCGCTGCGGGCGCACGGCGTCGGCCCTGGCGATGAGGTCATCACCACGCCGTTCAGCTTCGCCGCCACCGCCAACACCATCCTGCTGGCGGGTGGGCGCCCGGTCTTCGTGGACATCGATCCCGTGACGTTCAACATCGACCCCGACGCCATCGAGCGCGCCATCACCCCGCGCACGAAGGCCGTCATGCCGGTGCATCTGTATGGCAATCCGGCCAACCTCGACCGCATCATGGCGCTGACCAAGGCCCACAACCTCGCGCTGATCGAGGACGCCTGCCAGGCGCACCTCGCGCTCTACCACGGCAAGCCGGTCGGCGGCTTTGGCACAGGCGCGTTCTCCTTTTACGCGACCAAGAACGTGACGACCGGCGAGGGTGGCATGATTACCACCGACGACCCGGAGATCGCCGCCCGCTCGCGCCTCTATCGCAGCCACGGCCAGCGCGAGCGCTACGTGCATGTGGCGCTGGGCGACAACCTGCGCATGACCGACTTCCAGGGCGCGCTGGGCCTCTCGCAGCTCGAGCGCCTGGCCGCGCTGAACGAGCAGCGCCGCAAGAACGCCGCCTACCTCACGAGCCGCCTGAAGGACGCTGTGACGACGCCGACAGTGACGGAGGGGGCGCAGCACGTCTTTCACCAGTACACCATCCGCACGCGCGGCGACCGCGACCAGTGGCAGGCGACGCTCAAGGAGCGCGGCATCGGCACGGGCGTCCACTATCCGATTCCGATTCACAAGCAGCCGTTCTTCGTCGAGAGCGGGTACGACGCCTCGATCCCGGTCGCTGAGCAGGCCGCGCGCGAGGTCCTCTCGCTGCCTGTGCATCCGGCGCTGAGCGAGGCTGACCTGGAGCGGGTCGCGGATGAGGTGCTCGCGCTATGCAAGTAACCGAGACCATCCCGCCGATACGGGTGGCGATCGTCGGCGCTGGCTCGATGGGTACGAACCACCTGCGGGTGCTGCGTGACTTCGAAGAGGGCCGGGTGAGCGTGGTCGGGGTGGCCGAGAGCTTCCCGGAGACGCGCGCCCGCGCTGAGCGCATCTTCCACATCCCGGGCTTCGCTGACTTCAAAACGATGATCAGCCAGACGAAGCCCGATCTCGTAGTCGTCGTGACCCCCACGGTCACGCACTTCGAGGTTGCGTCGTTCGCCCTGGAGCATGGCTGCAACGTGCTGGTAGAGAAGCCCATCGCGCATACGGTGACTGAGGCGGAGGCGCTGGTCAAGCTGTCGCGGTCGAAGGGCCTCGTGCTGGCGGTAGGCCATGTCGAGCATTTCAACCCCGCCGTGCGCCGCCTGAAGGAGCTGCTCGAAGAGAATACACTGGGGCAGATCTACCAGCTCCTCGCCCGCCGCATGGGGCCGTTCTCCTCGCGCGTCCGCGATGTCGGCGTGACGCTCGATCTGGCGACCCACGACCTCGACGTGATGCGCTTCGTCACCGACAGCGACGTGCGGACACTCTTCGCCCAGACCCAGCAGCTCGTCCACCGCGACTACGAGGACCTGCTGCTGGGCGTGTTGCGCTTCGAGTCGGGCGCCGTCGGCGTGCTGGACGTGAACCGCCTGACACCGACCAAGACCCGCGAGCTGACCGTGACCGGCGAGCGCGGCATGTTCTACCTGAACTACATCACGCAGGAATTGTCGTTCACATCGAATGACTTCGAGCAGTCCGACTGGGCGCAGCGCGGGTCGGTGGCCGGGGTCAGCGATGGCGAGATGAGACGCTACAAGGTCCACAAGGGCGAGCCGCTGCGCCTGGAGTATGAAGACATCCTCCGCGCGATTAGCACGCGCACGGACCCCGGCGTGACGGGCGAGTCGGGTCTGGTGGCCCTCGCCATCGCGCACGACATTCTGGAATCAGCCAAAACAGGAGAGGTAATCACATGCGCGGCGACCATTCAGGCGAAGTGAGCGCCCCCACGCTGCGTTCCGAGGTGGTAGCGGTCGTTGGCCTGGGCAAGATTGGTCTGCCGCTGGCGGTGCAATACGCCAACCACGGGCGCACGGTCATCGGCTGCGACATCAGCGCCGAGGTCGTGGCCACCATCAACGCGGGCAAGACCCACAACTTCGAGGAGCCGGGCATCGAGGAGATGATCGCGGGCCATGTGCGCGCGAAGCGTCTCAGCGCGACGACCGACACCCCGGCGGCGGTGGGCGAGGCGGGCGTGGTCGTGGTGATCGTCCCGGTGCTGGTGAACGACGCCCACGACGTGGACTACCGCCATATCATCAGCGCCTCGCAGTCGGTCGGCAAGGGCCTCAAGCCTGGCACGCTGGTGATGTACGAGACGACGCTGCCCGTCGGTACGACGCGCACGCTGCTGCGCGAGACGCTGGAGGAGGCGTCGGGCCTGAAGGCCGGGCGCGACTTCTACCTCGCCTATAGCCCGGAGCGCGTCTCGTCAGGTGTCGTCTTCCGCGACCTGAAGAAGTACCCGAAGATCGTCGGCGGCTACGATGCGGTCAGCGGCGCGGCGGCGGAGGCCTTTTACTCCTCGGTCCTCGACGCGGACGTGATCCGCATGCAGTCGATGGACGACGCGGAGTTCGTGAAGCTGATCGAGACGACCTACCGCGATGTCAACATCGCGCTGGCCAACGAGTACGCCCGCTTCGCCGATTCGCATGGGTTGGACGCCTATGCGGCTATTGCGGCGGCCAACACCCAGCCCTATTCGCACATCCACCAGCCGGGCGTGGGCGTGGGTGGGCACTGCATCCCCGTCTACCCCTACTTCCTGATCTCCGGCGCGGGGGAGGACGAGACGGCGCTGACCCTGCCGCGCCGCTCGCGCATCGTCAACGACCAGATGGCCGACTACGCCGCCGACCGGGTGGAGCGCGACCTGGGCAAGCTGGCGGGCGCGCAGGTGCTGTTGCTGGGTGTGGCCTATCGCGGCGACGTGCGCGAGACGGCCTTCACCTCGGCGCGGCTGCTGCGCGACGCCTTCACACGGCGCGGCGCGACGATCTACGCCAGCGACCCGCTCTACTCCGACGCCGACCTCGTGGCGCTGGGCTACACGCCGCTGCCAGAGGAAAAGAAGGGCGAGATTCAAGCGATTGTGGCGCAGGCCGCGCACGAGGCTTATAAGACGTACGACCTGAGCCAGTTCCCCAACTGCCACACGCTGCTCGATGGTCGCAACGCCTTCACGCCAGCGCAGGCGGCGGCGGTTGGCATGCGCTATCTGACGATTGGTGATGGTCAGGAGTCCATTCGATGAAGTTTGTTACGGTTGTCGGCGCACGGCCACAGTTCATCAAGCTCGCGCCGATAAGCCGCGCGCTGCGTGCGGCCGGATTGGACGAGATCATCGTCCACACTGGCCAGCACTACGACGAGAACATGTCGCATGCTTTCTTCGTCGAACTGGACATTCCCAAACCCGACTATAACCTGGAGATTGGGTCTGGCACGCACGGCGCGCAGACTGGCAAGATGCTTGCGGCCATCGAGGAGGTCCTGGAGCGGGAACGCCCTGATGGCGCGCTGGTCATTGGCGATACCAACTCGACGCTGGCTGGCGCGCTGGCCGCCGTGAAGCTGCACATCCCCGTCGCCCATGTGGAGGCGGGACTGCGCGGCTTCGACCGCAGTATACCAGAGGAGATCAACCGCCTCGTTACCGACCACGTCTCGTCGCGTTTGTACTGCTCGACCGAGCGATCCGTCCAGTGGCTGCGCGACGAGGGCATAACGCGCGGCGTGGAGCTGGTCGGCGACGTGATGTATGACCTGCTGCTCCAGATGCGCCCGCGCATTGCGGAACGCACCCCAGCGCTGCTCGCAGACATGGGGGTGGAGCGCGGTGGCTATACGGTGGTGACTATGCATCGCCCGAGCAACACCGATGACCCCGACACGCTCCGCCGCATCATAGGCGGGCTGGATCGCCTCGGCGACTTGGTGATTTTCCCGATGCACCCGCGCACGCGCCACTCGCTGGCGCGCTTTGGCATCACGCCAGGCGATCACCTGCGTATCATCGAGCCGCTCGGCTACATTGACATGCTGGCGCTGATGGCCTCGGCGGCGCGGGTGGTCACGGACTCCGGCGGCCTGCAGAAGGAAACGTTCCTGCTGGGTGTCCCTTGCATCACCCTGCGCGACAGGACCGAGTGGCTGGAGACAGTTGAGGTGGGCTGGAACACGCTCGTCGCCACGGACCCCGACGCGCTGCTGGCGGCCTGGCGCAAGCCGACACCGCCCATGCCCACCAGCAATCCATTTGGCAAGGGAAACGCGTCGCAGCTCATCGCCGATGACCTGCGGTCGTTGCCGGACGCGCTCTAGCGCGCCTCGCGTTCGCCTTCGCGTTCACCCTCGCGTCCACCAGGTTGCGAGGGTGAATCTCCGCGCGACGAATCGGGACTGGCGCGCGTCTAACAGACAGTCCGATGGCGCCAAACCCGTTACATGCGGACTCCTATCGCGTCAAGTAGGTCGAGACGCACCTGGTTACGCCGCGAGTGGCTGCGGACGCTTTTACACTGAGGGACATTCACGCATGGCTCGCATCCTCTTCGTCACACCATACTTCCCGCCAGAAGTGGGGGCGCCGCAGGCGCGTATCAGCGAGACCGCGCTGCGGCTGGTGCGGCGCGGCCATGCGGTAACGATCCTCACGACGCTCCCCAACTACCCCAAGGGGACTGTGTTTCCTGGCTACGAGCGCGGCCAGCGGCGGCGCGAGGACTGGAACGGTGTGCGCGTCATCCGCGTCTGGAGTTACATCAGCCCGAACAAAGGCTTCCTCCGGCGCATCCTCTCGCAGCTCTCCTTCGGACTGACGGCGCCGTTTCTGGCGGCAGGCAAGCTGGGCCGCCCCGATGTCATCATCGTCGAGTCGCCGCCGCTCTTCGACGCCTTCGCTGGGCGCGCGTTGAGCTTCCTCACCCGCCGCCCGTTCATCTTCATCGTCTCGGACATCTGGCCGGGGTCGGCGGTGCAGCTTGGCGTCTTGCGCAACAAGGCGCTGATCTGGCTGGCGGAGCGGCTGGAGTGGTCCACCTATCAGCGCGCGACGCTGGTCTGGGCGGTGACGGAAGGCATCCGCAAGGCGCTGGTCGCGCGAGGGCTGCCAGAACGCAAGGTATTCCGCCTGACGAATGGCGTGGATACGGAGAAGTTCAAGCCCATCCCGCGGGATGAGGCGCGGGCGCAACTTGGTTGGGACGATCGTTATACCGTGGTCTATGCCGGGACGGTCGGGCTGGGGCAGGTGCTGGGGATCATGCTCGACGCCGCCGACGCCCTGCGCGACACGCCGGGGCTGCGCTTCGTGCTGGTGGGCGAGGGCGCCGCGAAGGACGATCTGATCGCTGAGGCGCGGCGGCGCGGGTTGAGTCAGGTCGAGTTTCTCGATGCCTTCCCGCACGCCCAGATACCCACTGTGCTTTCCGCCGCCGATGCGTTGCTCGTCTCGATGACGAAGAATCCGTACTTCGACAATGCGATTCCGTCCAAAGTGTATGAGGCAATGTCCGTCGCCCGCCCCATCCTGCTCGCGGCGAATGGCGAGATACGCGAGTTGGTCGAGCGGCAGGCGCAGGCGGCGATCCATGTCGAGCCGGAGAACGGGCGCGCGCTGGCCGACGCGATCCTGTGGCTGCGCCAGCATCCCGCCGAGGCGCAGGAGATGGCCACGCACGGACGGGCCTTCGTCAAGGCCAACTTTGACCGCGACCTGCTGGCCGACGCGTTGGTGGGGCATATCTACACAGCGATGGGCCGCCGCGCCCCAAAGATACCCCCGCCCGCGCCACAGCCCGCCGCGCCCGCCCTGCCCGCCGAGGCGACCGCCACGCCTATCGAGGCGCGCGAGTCGATGCTGGAGGAGACACAGAAACGTCCGGCGCCACAGGGCATGGCCCAGGCGGGCGGCAAGCCAAACGAGTAGTCATGTCTGCGGAAGCAGTGAGGAGAATACGCGTGGACGGAGATCATCAGGCCCACTCGACCACGGGAAATGCGACGAAGCGCCGCCGGGAGACGTTCCTCCCATTCGCCAGGCCGAGCATCACCGACGCCGAGGTTGCGGAGGTGGTGGATACGCTGCGGTCGGGCTGGCTCTCGGTCGGCCCGAAGACGAAGCGCCTGGAGAAGGAATTTCCTCCGGTCGTAGGCGCTGAATATGGCGTCGCGGTCAACTCGGCGACATCGGGCCTGCAACTGGCGCTGGAGGCGGTCGGCGTGCGGCCAGGCGATGAGGTGATCGTCCCCGACTACACCTTCACGGCGAGCGCGATGGTCGTCGTCCATCTGGGCGCTCGCCCGGTGATCGTGGATGTCTCGCCCGTTACCTGCAATCTGGAGCCAGCGGCCTTCGAAGCGGCCATCACTCCGCGCACGAAGGCGGTGGTCGTGGTGGACATCGCGGGGCTGCCCGCCGAACTGGACCGCATCGTCGAGATCGCCCACGCCCACGGCGTCGCGGTGGTGGAGGACGCGGCGCACGCCTTCCCGGCCAAGCACAACGGGCGCATGATCGGCTCGATCTCCGACATCACCTCCTTCAGCTTCTACGCCACCAAGACGCTGGCCGTCGGCGATGGCGGCATGCTGACCACCAACAACCAGGCCTGGGCCCAGCGGATGTCCAAGATGGGCATGCACGGCATGGACCGCGACGCCTGGAACCGCTACGGCGCGCACGGCGCCTGGCGCTACGAGATCACGGCGCCGGGCTATAAATTCAACATGTCCGACCTCTCCGCCGCGCTGGGTGTCGTGCAGCTTGGACGGAGAGATTGGCTACTCGGTGAGCGCCAGTGGATCGCGCGGCGCTATACTGAAGCGTTCGGCGCCGTCGCCGAGCTGGAGACGCCGCCCGACTCTACCCGCGATCAGCATGCCTGGCACCTGTACATGCTGCGGCTGCGGCCAGAGCGCCTGCGCATTGGCCGTGATGAGTTTGTCGAGCGGTTGGGCGACGCCAACATCGGCGTGAGCGTCCATTTCATCCCGCTGCACATGCACAGCTACTATCGCGACAGCCTGAACCTGCGCGCGGAGGACTACCCCGGCGCGACCAGCGCCTTCGAGCGCGAGATCTCGCTGCCGATCTATCCGGGGATGACGCCCGACGATGTGGATGATGTCGTCAGCGCCGTCCTCGGCATCGTAGAGTCGAACCGCCGCTAGCGGCGCGCCAGCGAGCCAGCGCCCATGCGCGCGGCGCCGACGGACGGGGAGAAAGGAGCTGCTACGTGGCCAAGCGACTATTCGATGTCTGCTGCGCGTTGCTCTCGCTCATCGTCGTCTCTCCGGTGTTAGCGGTCATCGGTGCGCTCGTCTGGATAAGTGACCCCGGCCCGATCATCTTCAAGGGGATGCGGGTTGGGCGCAACGGCGCGCTGTTCCATATCCTGAAGTTCCGTACCATGCGCGTGCGGCCAGTGGCGGGAACAGCGGTGACAGTGCGCAACGATCCGCGCATCACGCCGGTGGGGCGGGTGCTGCGCAAGCTGAAGCTAGATGAGCTGCCGCAACTGCTCAATGTGCTGCGCGGCGATATGAGTTTCGTTGGCCCACGACCTGAGGCGCCCGTCTACGTCGCGCTCTACACACCGGAGCAGCGCGAGATCCTGCGGGTGCGCCCCGGCATCACAGGCCTGACCCAGATCGTCTACCGCGATGAGAGTGAGCTGCTCGCTGGCTCGAACGCGGAATGGATGTACCGGACCGTCGCCATGCCAGCCAAACTGAGCATCGACCACCTGTATATCGAGAAACAATCGCTCTGGCTCGATCTGCGCATCATCGCGCTGACCGCCGCCGCCATCGTCTTCCCGCAGGCCAGCGCGCTCGCCGAGCGGCTGGTGAAAGCGGACGACGCGGGCGCCGCACGCGGCCAGGTTGCGTTGAAACCCGCGCTGAATGAGCCTGTCATCACCGCATCAAAGGATGAACGCTATGGCTGATCTGCCTTCGTCCAGCGCCTCGAAGTCGACAGCGACCCAATCAGCAGGCGCCAATACGGGCCTGGGCGGGTGGATTCGACATGCTGTCATCCGCCGCATCCGAAGCTACTGGCGGGCGGTCCTGCAAGACATCCTGACCGTCGCGCTGGCCTTCGAGACGGTGGGCGCCCTGCGGTTTCTGGACCGCTCGCCGTTCCCGCTTTCGACGGTGATCCAGCTTGCGGGGCCGAGTCTGCTGATTGGCGTGATGTACGCCATCATTTCCTATGCCTATGGCATCCATCGCCGCCTCTGGCGCTATGGCAGCCTGCGCGAACTCAAGCAGCTGCTGATGGCGGAGCTGACACTGGTTCCGTTTGTGGCGGCGCTGGTGCTGTTGCGGGTCTATCCGTTCTCCACGGTGCCACGCAGTGTGGCGCTTGGCGGGCTGCTACTCTTTCCGCCGTACCTGGCGGGCATCAAGATTCTGCCGCGCCTCTATCATAGCCTGGTCGCCGCGCACACCCCGGCGCCCGTCGCCGAGCCACGCACGCGCGTGCTGATCGCGGGCGCGGGGCAGGCTGCCGCGACGCTCTCGCAGCGTCTACTGGCCAGCGGCGCCAATGGCTATGAGGTGGTCGGCTACGTCGATGATGACGAGAGCAAGTGGAATCGCGGCCTCTCCGGCAAGCCGGTCTTCGGGCCGATCGAGTGGATTCCCGACATCGTGGCGCGCAACAGTGTTGAGATGGTGGCCATCGCGCTGCCATCCGCCGGGCCGGAGCGCATCAGCGAGATCATCGCGCTTTGCCAGACGACAAATGTGAATATCAAGATTCAGCCCAGCCTGCACGATACCTTTGGCGTCAATGCGCAGTCGGGCTACCTGCGCGATGTGGATGTGGCCGACCTGATTGGGCGCGATGTGGTCGCGCTGGAGTCGGATGACACGGCCCGCCTGATCTCAGGCAAGACCGTGCTCGTGACTGGCGCGGCTGGCTCGATTGGCTCTGAACTGTGCCGTCAGGTCGCACGGCTGCGCCCCCAGCGCCTCATCGCGCTGGACAACAACGAGACGGGTCTCTTCGATCTGGTCGAGGGGCTGATTCGCGATGGCATACCGCGCGAGACGCTGGTCTCGCGCATCGGCGACATCACCGACGCCGACGCCCTCGATGAGATCTTCCGCCAGGCGCGCCCCGATGTCGTCTTCCACGCAGCGGCTTACAAGCATGTGCCGTTGCTGGAGGAGCATCCACGCCAGGCGGCGCGCACGAACGTGCTGGGGACATACTATCTGTGCCGCGCGGCGCAACTCTACGGTGTCTCGCGCTTCATCTTTATCTCCAGCGACAAGGCGGCCGACCCGGTGAACGTGCTGGGTGAGTCGAAGCGCATGGGCGAGCTGATCGTACAATCCATGTCGCAGGCCGACGCGACGAAGAAGACGCTCTTTAGCGCGGTGCGCTTCGGCAACGTGATCGGCAGCCGGGGCAGCGTGGTGCCGACCTTCGAGCGCCAGATCGCCGCTGGTGGCCCGGTGACGGTGACGGATCCCGGTGTCACCCGCTACTTCATGACGATTCCGGAGGCATGTGGACTGGTGCTGCTCTCGGCGACCATGGCCGACCAGTCGAGCCTCTTCCTGCTGGATATGGGCGAGCCAGTCAAGATCGCTGACCTGGCGACCAAGATGATTCGCCTGAAGGGCCTACGCATCAACCAGGACATCGCGCTGGTCTTTACCGGCCTGCGCCCCGGCGAGAAGATGCACGAGGCGCTCACGGCCACCGGCGAACACCTGGAGCGCACGCGCTTCCCGAAGATCCTCCAGGTGGTGGATATGCCGAACCCGCCGACGCCGGAGTTGCTCACTCAGTGGATGGGCGAATTCGCTGAGAAGGCCGCCCAGGTGGATGCCCCTGCGCTGCGGACACTGATGACCACCTGCGTCAGCGAGTATTCGGCTGCGCGCACACCGGCGAGCGCAGTGGAGCAGTCCGCCAGCATGCGGGCGCGCTGAGACCGTCGCCCGCGCGAGACCCGCGCAGGGCCTATCCTCAGATAGCGCCCATCCGTTTCTGCCCGCTTGCCTACCTAGCCATGGGCGCCGCAACTGGCGTAGAAAATGCGCCGCAAATTAAGGATTCCCGTTCCTGTCAAGGTCGTCTTTGTCGCTACCCGAACGCCCTACGCTGATAGACGTTTGTGGTTGTGATGGATACAATACCAACCTGAGATAATCGGCGCTTTGAGCGTGTTTGCTTGACAGAGCGGCGCGCTATCGCGGTACATGAGTCCGGCAGGCGCCAGTGGTGATTCCCCGCGCCGGGCAAGCGGGTGGGGCGGGAGCGCTCCGCTCCGCCGCGTTCGCGCGTCCCTGGCGCCGATGGCTCCTTGAAGACACTCAGCTGGCTGCTGGTCGGTGAAAACGCAATGTGGACGTCGAGCGACGCGAGCGCGAGGGGCGTGCGTAGGAATGGCCCGTCCGGAGCGTCAACCGCAGCGAAGTAGAGAAGGTTTGGCCGCGTGGGACAAGACGATCCGAGAGAGCCGAGGCAGCGCAGCAGGCCCCAAGGCGCGGACCACTCGCGCGACCAGGCAAGGCATGACCGGCGAGGCAGCGGGGCCGATCATCGCGCCGACCGTGACGACCGTCATCAGGGCCGCAGCGACGACCGCTATGAGGGGCGCAACTCCCGGCGTTTAGCCGACTCTGAGGCGCCACGCCCACGCCCCAAGACCCGCGACCTCAACGAGCGCTCCTCATCGCCCGCGAATGGGCGCACCGACTCGTCGCGCGACGGCCACGGGCGCGCCAGCGGCTCGCGCGGCGGCGATGGGCGGAGCGGCGATGGGCGCGGCGGCGAGCATGACGGCTCCCGGCGCAGCGGTAGTGGCAGCGGCGACTCGCGGCGCGCGCATGACCAGGCAGTGGCGCCAGACCGCTACGAAAGTCCACGCAGCCGGAGTTCTTCGCGCTCTGGCTCGCGCACCGAAGATCGCTCGCGCTCCGACGCGGGGCGCTCGCGGGCGGCGAGCAACAGCGGCTCGCGCGACGATGATCGTGCACGCTACGATGAAGGCCGCTCGCGCGGGTCCAGTAGTAGTGGCTCGCGCGATGACCGCTCGCGGGGATCGAGCAGTAGCGGCTCGCGCGATGACCGCTCGCAGGCGCCGCTGTATAGCGGCCCACGCCCCGACGATCGGCGCGGCTCCGGCGCCGGCTCTGGATGGGACGACGGATGGGACGACGGACGTGACGTTAGACGGGCGTCGCGTGGCGCGTCGGCGGATGGCTGGGGGCGAGGCGACCCAGGCCAGCGGGCCTCGCGTAGCCGCGCAGGCGCGAACGATGGCTGGGGCGGTGGTTGGGACGACAGCGCAAACAAGAGCCGGGGCGCAAGCAAGAGCCGGGGCGCAAACAACAGTTGGGGCAATGGCTGGGACGCCGACGACGAGTTGGCCTGGCCCTCCGTCGAAAGCCCAGCCTGGGACACCTGGGGTGACAGTGGCCCCGGGAACAAGCGCGCCGCCGGTGGCGGAAAGCGCGGCAAGCAAGGCCTGGGCGCCCATATTATGGGGGCGCCGGGGCGATTCTGGGAGCGCCACGGCACAACACCCCTCAGGCGTGGCGTCATCATCGTTGTGCTGATGGCGCTGGCGCTATGTACCTTCTCCTCACTGCTGACGGGCCTGGTTGGCGCATCCTCTGTCGGCCCCGCCGCAGTCAACGCGTACCTGGGTTACAACCACCTGAAGGATGGCGAGGCGAAGCTCAAAAGTTTACAGCACGGTTCGCTCTCGGCTGCTACCGTGCTGGGGGCCGAGCAGGATTTCCTGGCGAGCCAGGTGGAGTTTGCGGCGGCGCATGCGGCGCTGGAGCGCGTACCCAGCGTCGCCGAGACATCGCCCTTTGTGGGCAACAAGATACAGGTGGGGTTGCGACTGACCGCGCTGGCCTCCACCTTCTCTGAGATCGCCGTCTATGGCTGCAACGCGGGCGCGCTCTTCGTCGGCGCGGTCGCCAATCCGTTCGGCGGCTCACTGGCCAATGGCTCGGCAGTCACCACCAGCGCCACGCCGCCAGCCAGCGCTACCAAGACGGCGACTCCCACGCCGACGCCTGCGCTGCCCTCCGCACGCGGGCTGACAGAGGACAACCTGAAGACCATCCAGACCGACCTGACCACCATCAGCGGCCTGTTGGTGGGCGCGAATGCCCAGATCAATGCGATTCAGCCAGGTGACCTCTCGTTCCAGCCCAAGCTCGCCAGCGAATTCAACCAGTTCAAGACGCTGCTGCCACAGATTCAAGGCTACCTGAACGACGTGATGACGCTGATGCCCGTGCTGGGGCCGATGCTCGGCGTTGGCCACCCGCAATACTATCTCGTGGAGTTGCTCGACTCGACGGAGCTACGTCCCAGTGGCGGCTTCATCGGCAATATCGGCACGATGGCCGTCAGCGGCGGCATCATGACCTCGCTGCACGTGCAGGATGTGGATCTGCTCGACCGGCCCTTTGAGTTCGCCGGGCAGTGCATTCCGTTCCCGCCGCAGTACCAGTGGTTCGAGATTTCCGAGGGGGTTCCCTGCTGGAGCCTGCGTGACTCCAACTTCGAGACGGATTTCCCGACCTCCGCGCAATACGCCGAGCAAAACTACACCACCGAGGGCGGGCCATACGCCGTACAGGGCGTTGTCGCCATCACCCCCTGGCTGATCGAGAAGCTCATCGCGCTAACAGGGCCAATCGCGGTGCCAGAGATGGGAGCAGGCGTGGTCGTCACCTCGACCAACCTGGTGAACCTGATCCACCAGTTCCAGCTCGGCAAGGGGCACGGATCGGAATATATACCCGATCCGGCGAGTCTGACCTCGGCGCGCAAGGCGTTCACCGGCTTCCTCTTCAAGCACTTCATGACCAAGCTGAAGACCGTGCTGAGCGGAAAGAAGGCCCAGTTGCTGAAGGTGGTGCTCGACGCCTTTGCCACGAAGGACGTGCAGGTCTACTTCAACAATCCCATCGCGGAGGGAATGCTGAAGAAGTTCAACCTGGCCAGCGTGATCGTGGCCCCCAAGACGGGCGATACGCAGTTGCTGGTCGATGCGAACGTGATCGCTAACAAGGCGAACAACTACATCACCTACACGATGAATGACACCGTCACCATCGACAAGTCGGGCGCCGCGACGCACAATCTGACGCTGACCTACAACTGGCCGCAGTCGAAGGCCTACGAGGCGAATGAGTACGGCAGCCCCAACTCAAGAGTCTCGTACCAGGGCTATCTGCGCTTATACACGCCATCGTCGGCCACCATGAACTACTCATCGGGCTGGCAGTTTCAGGGCTGGTCGAACGCCTACGGGCTTGAGGTGTATGGCGGCTTTGTCAGCGTCTTCTATCCTGGTTTCACAGTGGTCACGCTCAACTACACCGTGCCGAACGCGGCGACTCACAAGGGCGGCGTCTGGACCTATCCGCTGCTGCTACAGGCGCAGCCGGGCCACGCGCCAAATGATCTGTGGGCTGTCACGATGAGCGTCAAGGCGCCGTGCGGCAAGATGACCCAGGCCTCGGCGCCGTGGCAGATGTCTGGCGCGACTGCCACACTCAAAGAGTCGCTTTCGCGCAACCAGTCGTTCACCCTGACCTATGCATGCTGACCTGTTCATGCGCAGGCTAGCGATCACGCGGGTCGGCGACGACCGCGGAAGGATATGAGGATGAGACTACTGATCACAGGCGCCGCTGGATTCATGGGCCACAATGCGCTCCTGCAATACCCGCGAGACTGGGAGATCACAGCCCTCCATCGTCCCGACGATGGGTCATTCGCGCGCTTCCTGGAGCGCCATCAGTTGCGCAATGTGCGTGCGCGGGCGTGCGATCTCAGCGATGCGGCGCAGGTCGCGGCGGTCTTCAGCGAGCTGGCGTCGGAGTGGGACCAGTGCCTCTACTTCGCCGCGAACACCTCCATTCCCTTCTCGGTCGCGCACCCAGAGGTAGACCTCGCTTCGAATACGATTGGCCTGATCCACATCCTCCAGCATGCGCAGATTGGCCACCTGGTCTTTGTGTCGTCGGGCGCGGTGTATATTGGCTGCAAGGGTCTGGTGGGGCCAGAGACGGCGCTCATGCCCGACCTGCCCTACGCGATCTCGAAGCTGAGCGCGGAGTACTACGCGCGAGCGATGTACACGCACCACAATAACCCTGCGAGCGCGACCATCGTGCGTTTCTTCGGCGCCTACGGCCCCTATGAGCTTGCACGCAAGCTCTACACGCGCGCGGTGCGGGCGTTCGCCTTCGAGCGGACATCGGAGTTCACCGTCATGGGCGATGGTGAGAACTTCATTGACGCCATGTACGTGGATGACGCGGTGCGAGCCTTCCAGGCGATTCTGGAGCGCCCGTCGACCGGTGTGGAGACGATTGACCTGGCGGAGGGCGCGCGCATTACGATTAACGAGGTGGTGACGCGTGCGGCGCGGACTTTTGGCATAGACCCACACATCATTCACGAGGGTGAATCGTCGGAATACAAGACGTACTTTGTGGACCCACAAGCGTTCGTCACCCGCTTCGGGGTGGCGCCGCGCATCACCCTTGAGGATGGCTTGCAGCGCCTGGCCCGACATCTCGCCGCGGAGGACGCATATGCGGGGGTCTGAGGCCGTGTGAGGGGAATCGCCATTAGCGCCCATGCAGTCGCCCCGGCGAGGGCTGCCGGTCGAGCGCGGGCGGGGCGCCGGGAGAACCATCACCGCGCAAAGGCGAGCGGGCAGAGGGATCTGGGCTAGTGGAATTCGCGTGTTGCGCGGCAATCCGCGCCAGACGCTTGTGTAGATGCCAGTCGGAGGTTTCCAGAGGGTGATATGCGGATAGCTCACTATCAGCAGCAGGTGTTCAGGCACTGGTGGTTTCTGGCGCTGTGTGTGGCGCTTGCGGGTCTTGGCGCTGTGATCAACCTGGTGGTCGTGCCTACTACCTATGCCGCCCGCGTGAAGCTGGTGCTTGATCTGCCTTCGACCTCCCTGCTGGCGCCCCAGCAATACATCCTGACGCAGGTCAGCGCGGCGACCAGCAGGGAGCTGCTGATCAGGACGGCGGCGGCGCTGCCGGGAATCAGCGAGTCGGTGTTGGCCAAGGAGGTGTCGGCTGACGCCATCACGGGCACAGATATGTTCGAGATTGTCGTCCTCGACACCAACCCTGCGCGCGGTGCGAAGATCGCGAACGCGGTGGCGCAGCAGGTCATCCTCGATGGCTATGACAGCCGGACGCGCATGAATGCCGCCGCGCAGCAGCAGATGCAGGTTAGTGTCGATAACGCGCAGCACGACCTCAACGCGGCTGAGGCGAACCTCCAGTCGCTGCGGGATGTTGGCGCGACACCTCAGCAACTGCAGACCGCCTCGGCCACAGTAGACGAGCTGCATACGCGCTACCTCTACACCGTGCAAGACATGGTGGACCTCCAGCTTCAGCAGTCCCTGAGCCTGTATGGTGTGCGCATTGTCTCAGTGGCTGCGGCGGAAACCGCCACGCCGCAGCCCGCGCGCACCCTGGTGATCGGTCTGGCGCTCTCATTGGGGCTGCTTGCTGGCGTCATCGGCCTGCTGGTGGCCGATATCTATGGCGAACGCTTCCGGCCAATCCGCGACCTGGCGAGCGCGGTCCCGTGGGAACCGCTGGGGCGGGTGGGAGTGCGCGGCGATGGCGGGCAGGCGGTGGCGCTGCCCGAAGACCGCGAAGGTTACGAAGGGGCGCTGCGGTCACTGCGCTTCCTCGATCTGGCCGCGCCAATGCGCCACATCGCTATCATGGGCGTGGGACGCGCCGATGGAGCCAGCGAGGTCGCGGCGGGGCTGGCGCTGGCCAGCGCAGCCGCTGGCCAGCGTACCCTGCTGATCGATGCGGCGTTCCCGCGCGGCTCGCAGGCGCGGCGTTTCGGCGTGAACACGCAGCCAGGGCTGGCCGAGGCGTTGCTCGATCTACGCTCCCACGGCGACTCGACGCCAGTGGCGAACTATCTGCAAAGCGCGACAGCGGTCAACCTGCCCGATCTGCGCCTGCTGACGACAGGCATGGCGCCTGAGGTCGCGGGCAAGGTCGCTGGCGTTCCGGCGCTACGCGAGCAGATCTACGGGCTGGCGCAGCGACTCGGCGCGAGCGTGGCCCTCGTAGACGCCACCGCGCCGGGGCATGTGCGCCAGATGGCGCAACTCGCCGCTGGCGCGGATGCCGTGGTGGTGGTGGTGGACCTGCGCACCGCTCGTCGGGCCGATGTGATTCGCGCGGAGCAGGCGCTGGCCTCCGCGCAAGCCAAAGTCGTCGGCTGTGTCGTCGCGCAGGCCGTGGGCGTCGCCGCTCTCGCCGCGAAGCCTGGCGGTGGGCCGCTGCGCTCGGCCGTGCGCGCTGTCGCGCCCTAGCCGTTCATTGGGTGATGAGGCAAGAAGTGAGACTATTCCATGAGCGTCCCTGAGCTGATGAGAACCCAGCGCCCTCATCGTGACTGGTCCACGCCAACTCTGGTCATCCTGGGTGTAGCCGCAGTCATGGGGATCGCGGCAACGATGGTCAACACGCAGATGCAGCAGTGGATGATCGCTGCGCTGATCATCGCAATCGTCTTCCTGTTCCGACGCAACGAGGTTGCGGCGGCCCTCATCGTCATGACGGAGGTGCTGCTCGACTGGAGTGAATTGCTCGGCGCGCCGCTCTACTGGCCACTCATTTCACTCGTCTGCGCGAGCATCCTGCTGGTCGTGCTCTTCCTGACGCGCTCGGAAGATCACCCGTGGATCGCCATGCCCTACTTCTGGATTCCAGCGCTGATCCTGGCGCTGGGTCTTTATCCCGCCTACCACGCGCTGGGACGCGGCTCGGCCATCCAGTACTACCTGGAGGTGCTGTGCGCGCCGATGATCATGTATGTCATTGGCGCGCAGGTCACACTCAACCGCCAGAAGCTACGGACGCTCTTGAGCATACTCTCGGGGTTCGGCGCCTTCATTGGCCTGCACAGCATCCTGATGACCGGGTTTGGCATCTGGCTCTTCGAGCCAGATGCTCTCAAGTCCTACCTCTTCACGGTGAACTACTTCACGCTGGCCAACAGCACAATCCACCGCGCCAGCTCTTTCCTGACCAACCCCGACTCCAATGGGGCGTTCCTCGCCATGTTGTTGGCGCTGACGCTGGGTCTGGCGTGGAGCGCGAAGACATGGCCGATACGCATCCTGTATGTCGCCGAGCTAGGGTTGATCGCAGGTGGGCTTATTTGCACCTTCAGCAATGGCTCACTGCTCGCGTTTGCGCCCAGTCTGGCGGTCTTCATTCTGCTTGCCGCGAAGACGCTGAAGCGGCGGCTGATCGCGATTGGCGGCGCGCTGGTCGCGGTAGCGGGTGTGCTGGCGGTCAAGCCCTCGCTTGTGTCGATTCTGCTCGATCATGCCTTAAACCAGGGTTCGTCCTCGCTGCGGATTGGCGCATGGGAGACTGGCATCAAGGTGATTCTCTCACACCCGCTGACAGGCGTCGGGCTTGGCTATGCAAACTATATTGTACGCGCTGAGCCGTACCGCGTTCCGCTCCAGTATCGCCCACTGGCCCACCCGCATGATGCCTTTCTGGAGTTGGGCGCGATGGCGGGCATTCCGCTGATGCTCTCGTTCATCGCTCTGCTGGCTCTGAGCGCCCGTCAGGGAGTGCGCCTGCTGCGCAGCGCCGATCCCCAGATGCGCATCATGGTCGCCGGTGTGCTGTGCAGCGTGCTCTCGCTAACGCTCAACAGCTTCACCGCAAATGCGTGGACACTGCCGCCGCTTGCCATGCTCGGCTGGTTGCTTATGGGGGCCATCAGCTCACCCGCGCTGGCGGCCAGCGAGGTGGCGCAGGCCGAGGCCCCTGCGCACAGTGCGGCGCTCCAGCCCGCGCCCAGCGACGTGATGAACGGCGCGCATGTCGCGGTTTAACCATGAGGAACCTGCTTCGATGACCCAGCCATTCCCTGGCGCGCCGAGTCGCGACGCGACGGCCGCTCCGGCGCAACCCGGCCCGCTCTTCTCGCCGATCGATTGGAGGACGGTGGGGCCATTGCCCATCGAGCGCCTGCTGGGCGCCCAGCCATCCGGCGCCCAGCCAACAGCCCTGCCGCGAGTCGCCCGCGAGGCGCTGAGCCACTGGAACACCTTTATCGCGACAGGCGCGCAGGCCGACCGCGAAGCCTTTCTTTCCCGCGCGCAGACGCTGTGGCAAAACGCTGAGGAGCTTCCCGACGGCGGCGCGGGCTGGCCGCTACCCGTTGGCCGCGTGACGCGAGGGGTGAGAGCGTCGCGTCTTTCCGCGAGCATGCAGGGACTGGCGATCTCGGTCCTGGCGCGTGCGCACGCGCTGACCGACGACGCGCGCCTGCTGCATCTGGCTCGCGCAGCCGCGCGAATCCTCCTGCGCGACATCTTCGATGGCGGCGTTAGCGCGCCCATCGCCAACCTGGGCGATCTGCCGCAGGATCTCGCCGTATATCCGGCGGATCACGGATTGGCGGGGGGCATCCTGGCCTTGCTGGCGCTGCATGAACTGGCGGTGATTGACCCGCTGGGGGCTGCGGCGCGCGACCAGATGACGGCTGTCTTCCAGCGAGCGCTGCCAGCCTATGACCTGGGACATGGGATTCGCGATACCCTGACCGACTGGGACTATGCCAGCGAGCCATCGTACCACGTCTGCCAGGCGCTGCTCGACGGCCTGGCCCGGGCCACCAACGACCCACTCTATCAGACGACAGCGGCGCGGTGGGCGCGCTATCGTCGTCTGGGAGCCGTGGCGCGGCGGAGACGCGCACGGACGCGGGCAGCCATCGACGCGCGCCTATGGCGCATCGCGCGCGGGCTGACACCTAAGGGCGCCAGCGGTCAACCCACCAGTGGCCTGGAGAACGCGCTGGTCTTTGCAAAGGCCTTTCCCATCGCGGGGGGTACGAAGAGCGTGGTGGTGGGAATCGCCCTGGCGATGGCGGACCGCTGGCGGCTGAGCTACGTTACCCAGCACATCGGCCCGAACCCTGACAAGCTCGAGATTGCGACATTCGGAAACTGGGCGACCTCCTCGTGGCAGTTCCCGAACGTCTGGCTCTACGTCCCTACCGCGTTCCGCGCGCTGTTGCGAGCGCTACGCAAGCGACCGCACCGCGTGATCGTGACACAGGACGCGCTCTACTCTGGGCTGGCGGCGGCGCTGGCGGGCCGTCTCATGAGTGTGCGAGTGACGACGATGGATCACGGCACGCTGACCCTGCCCGACAGCGCGATGTATCGCGCCGAGCGGCGCGCTGTGGCGATGCGCGAGCCATTCCCCAAGCGGACAATCTCCTTGCTGCGCTTCAGCCTCTACTGGCCATCGATCCGTCAGATGGCGCGGTGGGCAGCGTGGCTGACCGATCACTACCTGGTCGCGGGCGATGAAGTTGAGGACGAGTTCAAGTCCTATCCACACTTCCCGCCGGGCCGCATCACTCGTTATCCCTATATGGTAGACAGCGACTTCTTCCACCCGCGGTCGCCCGACCAGCGCGCGGCTGACCGGGTTGCGGCGGGACTGCCAGCCGACGCTATTGTCGTGTGTATGAACAACCGCCTGGCCCCGGAAAAGGGCATGGATCATGCGATTGGGGCGTTACGCCGGGCGCTCGACCTGACGCCAGAGCCAGTGCGGTCGCGTGTCCGGTTCGTGATCGCGGGCGGTGGCCCGCTGCGCGGGCAGATCGAGGCAGACCTGCGGCGCACCGGACTCGACAGCAGCTGTCGGTTGTGGGGCGAGGCGACAGTACCAGAAGTGGCGACAATTCTTGGCATGAGCGATATATTCCTATACGCTAGTGTGCGCGGCACGAACGTCTCGGTGGCGCTGCTGGAAGCGATGGCCTCTGGCTGCGCCGTGGTGGGAACGACAGCTCCCATCTCACATGCGCGCATCCTGTCGGAAGGACGCGGCGCGCCTGTGGAGCCGGGTGATACGGAGGCGCTAGCGCAGGCGCTGGCCCAGTATCTGCTCCATCCAGAGGCGCGACAGGCCGCGGGCGAGCAGGCGCGGCAGTACGCTCGTGTTCACCACAGCGCGGAGGCGTTGCGCCGCTGTCTGCTCCGCGCCGCTGGCTGGGAGCCAGGCGACGAACCAGTTGCGGATGAGCCAATCGCTCCGAACGCCTGAGACGGCGAGTCGCCATAGATCGTGACACCATTAGAGGGGATGGACATGTCGTCCTTCGACAATCGCCCAAGATCCGGCGATGACCAGTCTGAGCGGTGGAACCTTCCCAGGACCCAGCCCAGACTGCGCAAGCCGGACGCCGCGCCCGGATCACCCAACCCGGACGCGCGGCCAGGCCTCTCGCCACGTCCCGGCAACGGGCGCGGGCCAGTGGACCCACGTGGGCAATCAGATGGACGACCGAGTGGGCGGCAAAAAACGGCTCGTCCGGCGCGGCGTCCGGTGGATCCGCGCTCGTGGGACCTCATGGACGAAGCCGCCGACCAGTGGGACACGGCGCTGCTGCCAGCCATGCAACTCGACCAGTTTGCGACGGACGCGGTCCCCGTCTATCGCACCACCGGACGGTTCCGCAAGCCGCCTGTCGAGCGCGACGCCAGCGCGCCTGCGCCCAGCAAGCCTCCCGCAACGACCGACGAAGAGGATGAGGGACTTCCCACCTGGATTCTGCCCGTCGTCAAAGCGGATGTCCAGGCGCAGACGACGATGCGACTGCCCGTGGTCGCGCCGGCCGCCAAGTCCTATGTGGAACTGGTCAGGAATCTGGCTACCAGCTCCGGCATCTACATGATCGCGTCGCTGAGCGCGCCATTCGTTTCGCTCGTGCTGGCGCCGTTCCTGACGCACCGCCTCACGCCTGCTGACTATGGCACACTCGCGATCTGCAACACGCTGATTTCGCTGGTCGCGGGCATCTCGCAGTTGGGGCTGGGGTCGGCGTTCTTCCGCGCGTTTGGCTACGACTACACGACGTTAAGCGGGCGGCGCAGTGTCATTACGTCGGTCACGATCCTGTTGCTAGCGGCGTCACTGCTGGTGGTTGGGGCCACCTCACTCTGGTCGCGCGAGATTGCGGCCGCGTTGTTCAATGATCCCAGCCGGGCCAACCTGGTCGCCATTGTGGGCGTCGTCATCCTGATCCAGAACCTCAGCGTGCCGGGGCTGGCCTGGATGCGCGCTATCAATAAGCCCTCCGTGTACTCGGCGCTCGCCATCGGCAACCTCCTCATCGCGCTGGGAGCGAACATCTACCTCGTTGGCGTTGCGCATCAGGGTATCCGGGGCGCGCTGATCGCGACAGGCTGTGGCTACGCCTTTATCGCGCTCATCATGACGCCGGTTGGGGTGGTCTACTCCCGCTTACAGTTCCGTTTGGATGTCGCCTGGAGCGTTGTATCGTTTGGCGTGCCGCTGGTGCTGGGTACAGTGTCGTCGTGGATTCTGGGGCTCTCGGACCGCTATTTGCTGACGATCTTCGGCTCGCTCGATCAGGTGGCGCATTACTCGGTCGCCTACAGCCTCGGCACCGTCGTCTCAACACTGGTCATCGCGCCATTTCAGACGGCCTGGCCAACGGCGATGTACGCCATCGCCAAGCGCCCCGATGCGCAGCAGGTCTACAAGATCGTCTTCCGCTGGTTTGGCATGCTGGTGCTGCTGGCCGCGTTTGGCCTGGCGGTCTGCTGCACAGCGGTTCTGAGCTGGCTGTTCCCGCCGTCGTACAAGGCGGCTGCGCCCGTGATTCCGGTCGTGGGCCTCTCGCTCGCGATCTACGGCGTGTACGTAGTTTTCATGATCGGCGCGAACCTCCGGCGCAAGACCTGGATGGGCGGCGTTTTCACGATGCTCGCGGCGCTCATCAACGTCGGGCTCAACCTGATCCTCATTCCACGGTATGGCGCTTTTGGCGCGGCGGCGGCGACGCTCTTCGCGTACATCGCGCTGGCGATCATCACGTATATCGGCACGCGGATCATCTATCCCGTTCCCTATGAGATCGGTCGGTTTACCATCGCCATGCTTAGTGGCATCGCGCTGTACGTTGGCGTGGGCGAGCTTACCAAGCATACCGGCATTGCCGCCAGCGTGGCGATTGGCGCCGTGGGGTTCCTCGTGTACGCGGCGTGGCTGGTATTTCTTGCAGGCGGTGTCACACGACTTCGACGGCCCGCGAGCCGACCAGCGCCCAGTTCCGCAGGCAGCGCTCGCGCTGGGAGCCGCGTTTGAGGGAGACGGCTGGAGCGGCGCTTGCTGACGTGAGCGCCGCGTGATGATGAGACACGGCTGCGTAGTCTGGCTACGCCGGAATCGCTCTAGTGGGAATGCGCGTGAGGTCGCTTCGAACGCTCGCGCGCGTGAGGAATAGCTGACTCATGGGAAAGCGAAAATCAGTCGCGGCGCTCTTGACCGCGGAAGTCAAGTCCGTCCAGACGGAGCTGCGTCGGCCTACCTATCCGCTGGCGTCGTTCACGAGCGCGCAGGCGGACGCTTTTCCCTATCCGATCGACATGTCGCCCCTGCTCGCTTTTCCCTTCGGCGGACTTGACGAGGATGGCGTCCTCTTCAACCAGCGCAATGGCGAATTTGGGGCTGCCTACCAGCCCACCAGCATCGCGCAGTACGCCCTGGCGCAGTGGAACGCGCATCTCGTTTCGCGCAACCCGGCGGAGCTGGAGTCTTTCCTCATTCAGGCGCGCTGGTTGCTGGCGCATGAGACGCGCCTCACGAATGGCACGAGCGTCTGGCCGATTCCGTATCCGGTACCTGCCTATGGCGCAGCGCGGCCCTGGCTCTCTGCGCTAACACAGGGCAACGTGCTCTCGGTCCTGGTGCGCGCCTATGCGGCCACCGGACAGGAAGAATATCTCACCTGCGCCCAGCGCTGCGCGCGCTCGTTCCAATACGACATTCTGGATGGCGGTGTCGCCGCCCCCGTCGCCAATGGCGGCATCTTCTTCGAAGAGGTAGCGACCTATCCTGCCGGGCGCATTCTCAATGGCTACATTCTCTCCGTACTGGGGCTGTTCGACTACCTGCATGTGGCCAAAGACCTGGAGATTCAGCGGCTCGCCGACTGGAGTGTCGAGACGCTGCATGAACTGCTGCCGGGCTACGAACTGGGTTACTGGTCGAGCTACGATCTGATTTATAACCGGCCCGCCCCACGCTTCTATCACCTGCTGCATGTCTCGTTGCTGCGGGCGCTGGCGCTGCACACCGGCTGCCAGCACTGCCGCGACCTGGCCGACCGCTGGGCCGCCTATGACCGTCCGCCGTTCGCGCGCCTGCGCTACTTCATGCGGAGTCGCTCGCGTCGCTATGCGTCCAAGCTGGCGCGCGAGCAGACCGTGCTGGCGCGGCAGGGAACCATCCCACGGATTCGCGCGCTGGCGGGCATCACGGGCGCGCCCATCGCAGGCGGCGTGTATTCGGGTGAATCGTGCGTGAGCCAGGCGATTCCGGAGGAGTGGCAGGCGGCGCAGCGCCAGCGTCACGCGCTGCGGGAGCGGCTGGGCTTGCGTCGCGACGCGCTGATCGTGTTGGTGGCGAGCGACTTGCTGGGGGATAAGGAGTTGGATCTTGCGCTCGAAGCGATCGGGCGGGCGCGCTCGGCCATCGCGCCGGAGGTTGGGACGCGGCTTCAGGTGGTCATCACCGCCAGCAGACGCCTCTCGCGCGCCGAGGAGAGTAGCATCCGCGAGCGCGTCCCCGCCCGCGAGTTGCTGCTGGCGCCTAGAGCGACTGCCGAAGAGATCGCGGATTACCTGGGCTGCGCCGACATCTTCCTCACTACCGGCCACAGCGGCCCCGCGTTCTTGCGCACGGCGTCAGACGCCATGAGCGCCGGGTGCGCGGTCGTCGCCACCACCCCCACCATAGGCAGCCGTATGCTGCTCGACGCGGGTAGAGGGATTGCGATCCCATCGGGAAACGTCAACGCGCTCGGCGCGGCGCTAACCTATCTGCTCGCCGACGACGAGGCCCGCACGCGGACGGGAATGAACGCCTGGACGTATCATGCGGACCAAAACACCGCCGAGGCGGCTCGCCGCGCCGGGTTGCGCTCAGCGGGTTGGATCCCCGATGTCGATGTATGGATCGAGAAGTGACAGACGGTGCAGGCGCGTCCAGCCTGCGGGGCATGCTCGCGAGCGCGCGCTGACCAGACGCATTCAGACGCACGATGAGTAGGAGTATGAAGATGGGTTCTGCCGCGTCATCGAGAAAGCCGCGCGCCACGCGCGTCTGCATGCACGTGCTGACGACCGCGCGGCTGGATCCACGTGTGCTGCGCGAGGCTTCGGCGGTGGCGGCGGCGGGCTACGATGTCACCGTCGTCGACATCGAGCGCGATGCCTCTCGACCGCGCACAGAGATGATGCAGGGCGTGACACTCAAGCACATCGTGACGCCAGGTTACTTCAAGCGCACTCGGTTCAAGCCGTTCTTCCTGGTGAAACTGGCAAATACCATTGTGCGTGGTATCTGGAATGTGGCCGGTACGAAGGCTGACATCTACCATGCCCATGACGATAACGCGCTGCCCGCGTGCTTCATGGCCTCGCGGCTACGGCGCAAGAAGCTGATCCTCGACGCCCACGAGCTGCCGCTGGTCCAGCCGAACCTCACCAGGTGGAAACGGCTGAGCGCGCTGGCGCGCTGGTCGTTGCGGCGAATGACACGGCGCTGCGCGGGCATCATCACCGTCTCGCCGCCGATCGTGGACGACTTCCAGCGGCGTTACGGCGGGCCGCGGGCAATCCTCGTGCGCAACATTCCGCCGTATACTCCACCAGTCAGCAGCGACCGCTTGCGCCAGATGCTAGGCTTTGGCCCCAACATCCGGATTGCGCTCTATCAGGGCGGCATCCAGGAGAACCGCCGCCTCGACATCCTCGTCCGTGCGGCGCACTACGTGGCCGATAATGTCCGCATCATCATGATGGGCAATGGCGAGAGCGTCGACAAGATCAAGGCGTTGATCGTGTCGGAGGGCGTGCAGGATCGTGTGTTCGTGATCCCCGCCGTGCCATACGACGAACTGATCGCAACGACCGCCTCCGCCGACATCGGGCTGATCGTGGTGGATGGCAATTACTCGCTGAACCAGAAGTATGGCCTGCCCAACAAGCTCTTCGAGGCGATGATGGCGGGTGTGCCGGTGCTCTCCTCGCCGCTCGAGGTGATAGTAGACGTGTTGCGCACGTATGATGTGGGCGTG
>DASVWQ010000219.1:0-12283 GCA_036393135.1 Ktedonobacterales bacterium | reverse complement strand
CCCGCTCAGCCCGCCGCGACGCCCTCGGCCACGCTGGCTGCGCCATCCGCCTCGTCTTCGGCGGCGTCCTCATCGCCTGGCTCCGGGGCGACATCGGCGGGGATGCGGGCGAGGACGCCAGCGGTATCGCGCAGGCGCTGGCCGCTGCCGCCGCGCCGCCATTGCAGGAGTTCCGCCGCGATGCTGAGGGCAATCTCGTCGGGGGTCTCGGCGCCTAGGTCGAGGCCGATGGGCGCGTGGATGCGCTCCAGCCGGGCGCGCTCAAATCCCGCCTTCAGCAGGTGGCGGAAGATGGCGCGGACCTTGCCGGGGCTGCCGATCATGCCGATGTAGCCCGCGTCGCTCTCCAGCGCGGCGCGCAGGGCCTCCTCGTCGGCGCGGTGGCCGCGTGTGACGACGACGATGGCGCTCATCGCGTCGGCCTTGCGCTCGCGCAGCCAGCCAGCGATGTCGGCGACGGCGACCTCGGCGTGAGTGGGCAGGTCGGCGTCCCGCGCAAACTCCGAGCGGTCATCCACCAGCGCGATGCGCCAGCCCATCGGCGCCGCCAGCCGCGCCAGCGCCTGCGCCACATAGCCCGACCCGGCGATCAGCAGACGCGGCTCCGGGCGCAGCGGCTCGATGAAGGCCTCGATGGTGGCGCCGCAACTGCCCACGCTCTCGCCAGAGTCAGGGTCGATGTGGTACGTCACCAGCTCCGACTGCCCCTCACGCAGCAGGCGCAGGGCATCTTCGCGGGCGCGGGCGTCCAGGCTGGCCCCACCGAGGCCGCCGACCAGCGCGCCATCGGCGTGCGCGATCACCTTCGTGCCGGGCGGGCAGGGAGTCGCGCCATAGACGCGCACGACCGTAATCAGCGCGACCGCCTCGCCATGCGCGAGCGAGCGGGTAATCTCATCGAACATCGCACGCCTCCCTTCAGCGAGGCGGGGCCAGCCGCGCTACGCCTCATCTTCCTCGTCCTCGTCGTCGTCGTCGGACCAGCGCCCAGTGTAGGGGCCATCGATCGCCTGGTGCAGCACCCGCAGCGAGAGCAGCGCGCAGCGCTGGCGCGCTGGGCCAATCTCTACGCCCAGCATGTCGAAAATATCGTTGGGGGTCAGGGCGCGCAGTTCCTCCAGCGTCGCCCCCTCGATCCGCTCGGTCAGCATCGAGGCGGTCGCCTGGCTGATCGCACAGCCACGCCCGTTGAAGGCTACATCGGTCACATGGTCGTCGCTGATAGCCAGGTCAAGCTCGATGCGGTCGCCGCAGAGCGGGTTGGTGTCGCCCGCGTGCAGCGTGGGATGGGCCAGCGCGCCGTGGTGGCGCGGCTCGCGATAGTGTTCCAGGATGTATTGCCGGTAGATGTCGTCCATTGATGGCTTGCTCACGGTCCACGCCCAGCCTCGCTGATGGGCGGCTACAGGGACGGCGCCTCAGAGCGCGAAGACGCTGCGGGCGTGCTCCAGCGCATCGGCCAGGGCGTCAATCTCCCCTGACGTAGTATATACATAAAAGCTGGCGCGGGCGGTGGCGGCGAGATGGTAGCGCTCCATCAGCGGCTGCGCGCAGTGGTGGCCCGCGCGGATGGCCACGCCCTCGCGGTCGAGCAAGGTCGCCAGGTCATGGGCGTGAATCTCGCCTAGCGTGAAGGAGACGACGCCGCCGCGCCGCGCCGCTGGCGGACCAAAGATGCGCAGGCCAGGGACCGCCGCCAGCCGCTCCAGCGCGTATTCGGTGAGGGCGCGCTCGTGCGCGCGCACCCGCTCCATCCCCAGCCGCCGCAGATACTCCACCGCCGCGCCCAGGCCAACCGCCTCGATGATGGCGGGCGTTCCGGCCTCGAACTTCCACGGCAGGTCGTTCCACGTGAAACCGTCGAGCGTCACCTCGCGGATCATGTCACCGCCGCCCAGGAAGGGCGGCATCGCCTCCAGCAACTCGGCGCGGCCCCAGAGAATGCCGATACCCGACGGGCCGAGCATCTTGTGGCCGCTGAAAGCGTAGAAGTCGCACTCCAGCGCCTGCACGTCCACCGGCAGGTGCGGGGCGCCCTGCGCGCCATCCACCAGGACCAGCGCGCCGATGGCATGGGCCTGCGCGATCAGATCGGTGAGCGGGGTCAGCGTCCCCAGCACGTTCGACATCTGCGTGATGGCGACCAGACGCGGGCGATGCGCTTCCAGCAGCCGAGCGTAGGCGCCGAGGTCCAGCTCGCCCTCGTCGGTGATCGGCGTGTAGTGGAGGGTGGCGCCTGTGCGCTGGGCGACCTGCTGCCAGGGAACGATGTTGCTGTGATGCTCCATCTCGCTCAGCACGACGTGATCGCCAGCGCGCAGGTTCGCGTCGCCCCAGGTCCGCGCGACGAGGTTGATGCTCTCAGTGGTGTTGCGCGTATAGATGACCTCGCGGGCGCTGCGGGCGTTGATGAACTTCGCCACCGTCTTGCGGGCGCGCTCGTAGGCGCGGGTGGACTCCTCGCTGAGGGTGTAGGCGCCGCGATGGATGTTGGCATAGGAGGTCCGCGCGAAGTGGTCCATCGCGTCGAGGACAGCGGCGGGCTTCTGGGTCGAGGCGGCGCTATCGAGATAGACCAGCGGCTTGCCGTTGACCTGGCGGGCGAGGATCGGGAAGTCTGCGCGCGGGGCGAGCGCGGCGATGTCGCCGCCCGCCGTCGTGGCTGTGGTCGCGTCCAGCATGGTCAGTCTCTCCTCTCGCTCGCCCGAACCCTCACCCCCTGACCCCCTCTCCCGCAAGGAGAGGGGAATCGGAACTCCCCTCGCCCAGTGGGAGAGGAGTTGGGGGTGAGGGTTCGGGATCACCCTTACTCGGCCACCGCTTCCGCCGCCTCCGGGCCGATGAGCCACTCGTAGCCCTTCTTCTCCAGCTCCAGCGCGAAGTCGGAGCCACCCGTCTTGATGATGCGCCCCTGATGCATGACATGCACCACGTCGGGGGTGATGTAGTTCAGGATGCGCTGGTAGTGCGTGATGATGAGCACGCCCATGCGCGGCCCGCGCAGCGCGTTCACGCCCTCCGAGACGATGCGCAGGGCATCGATGTCGAGGCCGGAGTCGGTCTCGTCGAGGATCGCCATGCTCGGCTCCAGCATCGCCATCTGGAGGATCTCGGCGCGCTTCTTCTCACCGCCGGAGAAGCCCTCGTTCAGGTAGCGGTTGATGAAACTCTGGTCCACCTTCAGCAGCTTCATCTTCTCGTTGATGAGCGTGCGGAACTCCTTGGGCGAGATGCCCTTGCGCTTGGAGACCTGGCCGGTCGCCTCGTTGTTCGCAGCGGGGTCGTAGCCCTCCTGCTTGGCGTCGACGGCGCGGCGCAGGAAGTTAGCGACGGTGACGCCAGGGACCGCGCTGGGATACTGGAAGGCGAGGAAGAGGCCCATGCGGGCGCGCTTGTCGGCCGAGAGTTCGAGGATGTTGTGACCCTTGAAGAGGATTTCGCCTTGCGTCACCTCATACTTGGGATGGCCCATGATGACGTTGGCGAGCGTGCTCTTGCCGGAGCCGTTCGGCCCCATCAGCGCGTGTGTCTCCCCTTGCGTGATCGTCAGATCAACGCCGCGCAGAATCTGCTTACCCTCGACGCTGGCGTGCAGGTCGCGGATCACCAGTTGCGCGGGCTGAGTCTCGACAACCGGCGTAGTGGCGGCGGATGTGGTCTCCATAGACGTGACGCTAACCTCCCTCCCGCGCAGACACGCTGCGCCGGGCGATGTATGCTCCCAGAACGGATGTTTGGGCAGATGATCGATTGATCGCTCTATCAGCTCCTGTGAGCCGGGATGATCTGTTGTTCGAAGCGCGCTAGTCGCGCGGGACGCCGGACTGGCCGGGACGCGCGCGCGTGCTCAGGGTGATGAGCCGCTGCCCGCCGCGCCGGGCGGCCAGGGTCGCCTGCACCGCCTGGGCGGTGTCGGCCTCGCGCAGCAGATCGGCCAGCGAGAGCGCGTCGAGGGCGGCGGCGATGGCGTCGCGGACGTGCGCCCACAGGAAGTGGGTCGAGCAGCCGTCAAGCCGGTCGCAGATGACCGCCATCTCGCCTTCAGTCGCGCAGATCATCGGCGCGATTGGCCCTTCCAGCGCTCGCACGATCTCGCTCATGCGCATCTGTTCGGGCGAGCGGGACAGCCGATAGCCGCCGTGCGCGCCGCGTGTGGATTCCACCAGCCCGTGCTGGCGCAGCGAGCGCACCAACTGCTCCAGATATTGCTGTTGCAGCTCCAGGCCCTCTGACTGGCTGATCTCGGTGAGCGAGCAGGGCCTGTCTCCGTAGTGGCGCGCGAGATAGACCATCAGGCGCACCCCATATTCACCGCGTGTAGATACCCGCAGCATCGCCGGCCTCCTCGCTTATTCCGACTTGCCAACTAGGATATAGCATACCATCCGGCGCGAAGGGCGGTCAAGCGAGATGTGGCGCGGGCAGCGCGGGTGTCTCATGCGCGCGACCCGGCGCCATGCGATGCTGTATAATCGGTGGCGTGCGCGCCCGTGAACTGGCCGCCAGCGCGACAGATGACCGTTCGATATGAGATAGAGGCGATAGAGACCACCATGCAAGTCCTGCCCCTGGCGCTATTCATCGTGCTGCTGGAGCTGACCGCCGGGTCGTTCATCAGCCTCTTCCTGCTCGACCTGCGCGGCGACAGCAGCCGTGGCTTCGTCGTCTTTCAGGGCGCCCTCTACGCGCTCTTCGCTCTGCTGACCCTCGGCGCGATGAACGCCTTCGCCACGCCGCAGATCGTGCATGGCTACGGGCTGGATGAGCCGTGGCTGGCGGGGCAGGGGCCGCTGACGGTCGCGCTGCTCGCGCTGCTGGTCGTGTGGAACATCCTGCTCTGGGCCGACCGCGACGCCCCGAAGGGCAAGGGTCAGCAGCAGGCGCGCAATCTGCGGGCGATGCTGGCCCAGCCGCCGCTGCGCCGGGCGCGGTTCGCGCTGGGCGCGCTGACGGCGCTGGTGGCGCTGGCCGATGTCGCCGTCGTCGGGATGGCCTATCGCGCGCTGGCCGCGAGCCGCCTGGATGGCGCGCTGGTCACGCTGGCCTTTGTCGCCGGGGCGCTGGCGCTGGGTGGCGTGATGACGGCGATGCTGCTGGGCCACTGGTACCTCAACACGCCGACCGCCTCTGGCAAGCCGCTGGAGTTCGTGACGACGCTCACGCTGGTCGCGCTGGCGCTGGAGCTGGCGCTGCTGCTCTTCATCGGCCCGGCCACTGTCCACGCCACCGTCGCCGTGACACACATCACGCCGGGCACGGTGATCCAGGCGGGCAACGGCGGGGTGGTCGTCAGCACACCGACGCCAGCGCCCGGCGCGACCGCGACGCCCAACCCCACACGCGCGACGCCCATCGACACGACAGCGATGCTCTGGCTGCAATACGTCCTCGGCTTCCTCTCGCCGCTGGTCCTCTCTGGCGTCGCGCTCTACCTGACGCGCGGGCGCTCGTTCCAGGCGGCCACCGGAATGCTCTACCTGGCTGTCTCGTTCATCTTCATCGGCGAGATTCTGGCGCGTGGGCTGCTGCTCTTCCCGATCTTCGGCTAGCGGCGTGAGGATGCGCTGAAGGATCGGCGCAGGCGTCGCGGGTTGGCGCGAAAATCGCATTTGACACTCCGCACGCCCTAACGGGCGACGGATGCTCGGTTCACCCCCGCAGGCTACCCCGCGAGTCCCCGAAGGGTCTGCCCGGCCCATTGAATATTCCTGGCCGCGTTCTCGTCGCGGTCTAAGACCAGCCCGCAGGATGTGCAGACGTGGGTGCGTACGCTCAGGCTTTTGGGCACACGCTCCCCGCACCTACTACAGTCTTGGCTGGTATAGGCGGGTGGCACGGCGATGACTCGACGCCCGGCGCATGCTGCCTTGGCTTCGAGGATGGAACGGAACCCCGCCCAGCCCGCATCCGCGATGGACTTGGCCAGGTGATGGTTCCGTACCATATTGGCGACCCGCAGATCTTCGAGGTAGATCGTGTCGTACTGTCGCAACAATGCCAGCGCCGTCTTGTGGTGGAAGTCGGCGCGCTGCCGCTTGACGTGCTGGTGCGCCTTGCCCAGCCACCCTACCGCCTTGCCACGCCGCTGGCTGCCCTTCTGGCGTTTGGAAACACGCCGATGCGCCTTCTTCAGCTTTTTCTCACCCCGGCGGTAGTGGTGTGGGTTCTCTACCGCCTCGCCATCCGCCGTGATGAGAAACACCTTCAGTCCGAGATCAATGCCCGTCTCGCGCCCAGTGGCGGGAAGTGGCTGCGCTGGCACATCGGCGCACGAGAAAACCACATACCAGCCGTCCGCTTCTTTGGCGATCGTAACCGTCTTGGGTGTGCCTTCTAGCGGGCGGCTCCAGCGCACATCCATACGGCCAATTTTGGACAGAACGAGAAACCCGTTATCGAGTCGTGCGCCATTGCCATATTCGATGTAGGTGAAGCTATGGTAGCGCGTGCGACTCTGGAAACGTGGAAATCCTGGTGTCTGGCCCGCCTTCATCCGTCGAAAAAATGCCTGATAGGTCTTGTCCAGCCGCGCCAAGACATCCTGCAAGACGTGGCTGTGAATGGCGACGTACTCCGGCAGAGATGCCCGAATGTCTTTGAGCTCACCAGCTTGCTCGTTGCGCGTGTAGCTGACGCCGCGCTGTTTCCAGAGGAAGATGCGCTGTTCCAAGGCTGTGTTGTAGAGTGTGCAGCAACGCCACAGCGTCTCAGCCATCACCCGCTCCTGTTCGGGCGTCGGTTTGAGCTTATACTTGTAGGCTTTGCGCAGGCTCTCTATCATAACTATACGTCTCGCTTGCGTCCCTGGCGAGTGATGTACTCGCGTACCGCGCGCACCACCTCGCTATTGATCGAGCGATCATTGTCCGTAGCCAACCGTTTGATGGCGTCGGCTACCTGACGTGGAAAACGAATGGTGATGCGCGTCTCGTCTCGTTCAGTGTTCATAGTGACATTATATCACCACCAATGGAGGGGTGTACAGGCTGAAGCCACGACGCCTTAACCACTGGGGCTAAAGCCCCGCAGTTTGCGGCGGGCTAAGGCCCTGCTCTATCATGTGGGCAGGGATCAACGCGAGGAGACGCCGCCTTGCCCCGCGTCGCGCGGTGGCCGATGGAGAGGAAACTGGAGCGATGGCGAGTCCTGCTGGCCCGTCGAGGGTCAATCCGGGCATCTTTGGCGCGTATGACGTGCGTGGGGTCTACCCCACCGACCTCAACGACGAGGTGGCGTATCGTATCGGGCGCGCCTTCGCGCAGTACATGGGGGTCGAGCGCATCGCCGTCGGGCGCGACATGCGCCTCAGCTCGCCCGCGCTGGCGGCGGCCTTCATGCGTGGCGTCACCGACCAGGGCGCCGACGCGGTGGACCTCGGCATGACGACGACCGACGAGCTGTATTTCGCGGTCGGCAAGTACGGCTATCCCGCTGGCGCGATGATTACCGCCTCACACAATCCGAAGCAGTACAACGGTTTCAAGCTCTGCCGCGAGAACGCCACCGCCATCAGCTCCGAGACAGGCGGGTTCGCCATCCGCGACCTGGCGGTAGCGGGGGAGTTCAGCGCGCCAGCGCGGACAGGGCAGATCACCCAGCGCGATGTCTCCGACGCCTACATCGAGCACTGCCTCTCGTTCATCGACGTGGCGAAGGTCAAGCCCTACAAGATCGCGGTGGATGCGGGCAACGGCATGGCGGGGATGATCGCGCCGCGCGTCTTCCAGCGGCTGCCTTGCGAGCTGGTCCCGCTCTACTTCGAGTTGGATGGCTCCTTCCCGAATCATCCCGCCAGCCCCATCGAGCCGGAAAACACCGAGGAGCTGCGCCGCATCGTACCGGAGCAGCGCTGCGACATGGGCATCGCTTTCGATGGCGACGCCGACCGCATGTTCCTGATCGATGAGCATGGCAAGCTGCTGGGCGGCGACATGGTGACGGCGCTTGTGGCGCACAGCCTGCTCCAGAAGCATCCAGGGGCAACCATTCTCTACAACCTGATCTGCTCGCGATCCGTACCAGAGGTGATCGAGCGCGATGGCGGGCGCGCGGTACGCACGCGCGTCGGACACTCGTTCATCAAGGCGCAGATGCGTCAGGAGAACGCTGTCTTTGGTGGCGAGCACTCCGGCCATTTCTACTTCCGCGACAACTGGTACGCCGACTCCGGCCTGATCGCCTTTCTGATCGTGCTGGAGCTGGTGAGCGAGAGCGGCAAGACCGTCTCGCAACTGGTCGCCGAGGTGGATACGCGCTATCGCAGCGGCGAGGTGAACAGCAAGGTCAGCGATACGCAGGGGCGCATGGCGGCGGTAGAGGCGACCTACGCCGCGCAAGGCGCGACGCTGGACCATCTGGACGGCGTGACGGTCAGCTTCCCGACGTGGTGGGCGAATGTGCGCCCGTCAAATACGGAACCACTCTTGCGTCTGAATGTGGAGGCCGACACGCCAGAGGAGCTGAAGCGCCGCACCGATGAGGTTCTGGCGGTGATCCGGCAGTAGCTCGCGTGGCGCGCGACGCGAACAATGACGATGATATGGGGCGCGAAAGCGACATGGGGCGGCAGGCGGACGTAGCCGCCGACGACCCGACAGAGGAGGTTCAGCCGTGGGTGTGCTCTCACGTTTCACAACCTACGTGAAGTCCATGTTCAGCGCGATGCTCGACCGGGCCGAAGACCCCGGCGTAGCCCTCGACTATTCCTACCAGAAGCAGCTCGAGCAGTTACAGAACCTGCGCCGCAGCATCGCCGACGTGGTGACGAGCGAGAAGCGGCTGGAGCTGCAAAAGGCCCAGCTTACCCAGCAGGTCAGCACGTATGACGACCAGGCCCGCCGCGCGCTCTCGATGAACCGCGAGGACCTGGCGCGGCTGGCGCTGGAGCGCAAGCAGGGCATCCAGGCGCAGCTTGGCGGCTTCGACACGCAGATCGAGCAGCTCAAGGCGCAGCAGCAGAAGTTCCTGGACATGCAGGAGCGGCTCCAGGCGCGCGTCGAGACCTTCCGCAACCAGAAGGAGATGGTAAAGGCCACCTATGGCGCGGCGCAGGCTCAGGTGAAGATCCAGGAGTCAGTCACGGGCATCTCGGAAGAAATGTCGGACGTGAACCTGGCCGTGCAGCGCGCGCAGGACAAGGTCTTGCAGATGCAAGCGCGGGCCAATGCGCTGGATGAGCTGAGCGCGAAGGGCGCCCTGCCGGAGATCGGCGCGCCCGGCACGGACACCATCGACGCGCAGCTTCAGGCGATGGCCAACCAGACGGCGGTAGATAGCGAGCTGGCCGCGCTGAAGGCGCAGATTCAGCTCCCCGCCGCCAGCGCGCAGCCCGCCGAGCTACCCGCCGCCAGCGAGGACGCCGCGCAACAGGCGCAGCTTCCCCCGGCCAACCAGTAGTTCGCGCTCGCGCTCCGTTGACGGTTCCATGTTGGGGTCATACCAGGGCGTGGCCGCGCGGCGACGAGGCGCGCAGGGCCGCCCACCAGGACAGGAAGGCGCCCAGATGATTGTACGCATTCACATGGAAGACCAGTACCGGCTCGACGAAACGGCGGAGGCCGAGGTAGACAAGCTGGACGACGCGCTCTTCGCCGCTATCGAGGCGGGCGACCAGACGGCGTTCAGCGAGGCGCTGCATACGCTGCTGACCTACGTGCGGGCGCACGGAACCAAGGTGCCCACCGATGAGATCATTCCGTCGGACGCGATCCTGCCGTCAGAGGACATGACGGTGGAGGACGCCCGCGCGATCATCGAGAAGCCAACCTCGCAGGCCTCCGCGCCCGCAGAGCAGTAAGAGCCGCCCCAGCGCGACCATTTCGCCGCCACGCGCAGCCTCCAGCAATGGGGGCGTGCGCGTGGCGGCGTCGCGTCAGAAAGTGGCCTGCACCTCGACGGGGCTCTCGATGGCCGAGAACGCGATCAGACGCTGGATGTTGGGCAGTTGCAGGACAACCGCGTCCGCGCTGACCGAGGCGACTGTTCCGGTATAGGACCCGCCCTTGTCCAATGGCATGAGGGTATCAATCGAGACACGCTTGCCGATGTGCTCCTGAAACCAGTTTTGCATGCCCGCTCTCCTGTCCACTCGCGCTACCACCGTGGGATACGACACGATAACCCTGGAGTGCTGGCGCCGCCTGGGCGGCGTGGGGAACGCGCGTGGGGGTCCCACCCATTGCGCCGCATCGTCTCACCCAACTGCCCGCGCCCCGCGCCGGAAAGAACCACGGCGACATTGTAGCCCATCGCGCGGAAGCTGGCGAGTGACCGACGCCACGCCTCCTCACGCCAGCGCCACGCCGCCCCACATCTCTCCTCAATCCACGGCGAGCGCCCACAGACGCCGACGCCACCATGGCCCGCGCGACGTCAACTGGCGCGATTTTCCGTTGCGTTCGCTAGAACATCCAACCTACACTCACTGCTGTCCGTCGCGTCTGGCCGGATGCGCTGGCAGGCGGGACGGAGTGAACGGAAGTGAACGGGAGGGGCGAGATGGAGGAGCGAGAGGAGTCGGTGGCGGGCGTGACGCGGGTCGGCTATGCGCCAATAACGAGAGTGGACGCCGAGCGGCGTGAGATCGAGCTGTGCGCCACCAGCGAGGCGCTCGACGCGCACGGCACGATCTTCGACTACACCGCCAGCAAAGAGGCGTTCGCGCGCTGGCTGGGCAATGTCCGCGAGATGCACGAGCGGCGCGCAGTCGGGCGGCGGGTCGCCGTGCGCTGCGACGATGAGGCGCGGCGGGTCTTCGTCCGCCTGCGCATCTCGCGCGGCGCGCAGGACACCTGGGAGAAGGTGCTGGACGGCACCCTGCGCGGGGCCAGCATCGGCGCACGCGATGTCACCTGGCGGCGCGAGCGGCGCGTCATCGGCGGGCGCAGCCGCTGGGCGCAGGTCGCCACACGCTACGACCTGGCCGAGCTGAGCCTGGTGGACAATCCCAGCAATCCCGATGCGCTGGGCGTCATCTTCGTCCGCGACGCCACGCCCGACGTGACGCTGCTCGACCCGCTGGAGGCCGACGCCGCCGAGCCAGACGACGCGGACGCGACGCAGGCGGAGCCAGAGGAGCCGGAGCCGGAGCGCCAGCCACTCCACGTGGCGACGCGGGCGCTGCTGGCGGGCTGCGGCTGCCCGCGCTGCGAGATGGCGCTGGCGACGCTGGCCGATGAACCGCTGGCAGGCGCCGCGGCGGGCGATCCGCTGACACGGGCGCTGGCGGCGGCGCTGCGGGTCAGCGCGACGCGGATGGAGCGGATGGACGCGACGCTGCGCGAGGCGGTGACGGCTCTGACGACGCTGCGCGAGCGGGGCGCCGAGCGCGCATCCCCTGCCCGCGCGACGGAGGCGGAGGCGGTGGTGGCGGAGCTGCGGGCGCGGCTGGAGCGGCTGGAGGCGCAACCCGCGCCGGGCGGCCCTGCTGTGCGGGCGGTGGAAAAGACACTGGCGGGCGCGGCGTCGCTGGCGGGAATGGCCGCGCCGGGTGACGAGTTCCGCGCGCTGGAGGCGCTGGCCGGACGCCTGCGCGATCCCCAGGCGCAGCTTGCCGTCGCGGCGGAGATGATCCGCCTGCAACAGCGCGCCGAGTGAGCCAGCCGAGCGAATGAACGATGTGCGGATGGATGGATGAGGAGGTGTGGCGATGACGAGCGATCTGTATCAGATGGGGGCAGGCGCGCCCACGATCAGCGATGAGAGCGTGACGCTGGTGCGTGAGGCGATGGGCGACGCGACCCGCGCCATCACGACGGCGACCGGACTGACTGGCTACGAGCTGGAGCGCCCGGCGAAGGTGATCGTGCCGGTGGTGACGCCGCTGGTCAATCTGCTGCCACGGCGGCGCGGCGCGGGCGTCGATGTCGTCCACTGGAAGGCGATTACCAGCTTCGACACGGCGCGCAACTGGGGCGTGATGGCCGAGGGCGCGCTGCCCAGCCAGGTCAGCTACGCGGTGGCGCCCATGCAGAACACCGTGCAGACGATCGGCCTGATGAACCAGGTCAGCTTCCAGGCGCAGTGGCGTGGGCGCTCGCTGGAATCCGATGTGCGGGCGCGGCGGATCGCGGAGCTGCTCTATCAGGTGAAGATGACCGAGGAGCGCTGGATTCTGGGCGCCTCGACCCTGCTGATGGTACCCCCGGCGCCCGCGCTGGCGACCGCAGCCACAGGCGGGGCCATCGCGGCGGGAACCTACTGGGTGAAAGTGACGGCGAAGAACGCCCAGGGCGAGACGACTGGCTCGGCGGCCAGCAAGATCGTGACGACCGGCGCAACCTCG
>DASVWQ010000218.1:0-9877 GCA_036393135.1 Ktedonobacterales bacterium | reverse complement strand
CCCGCCGCGATCCCGAACACCTTTGCCTTGTTCATGCTGATAACGCCTTTCTCCTGATCCCGGCGCGGCTCCCCCAAATCGGGCGAGAACGACACGCGGCGTCTGGGCCGCGCTCTGTCGCGCTGGGTCAATCTTCTCCAGCGGCGGCCCTCCACTGCGGACGACCTCGCATAACCGTCGGCGGGCGCGCTGATTCCTCAGCGCGGCCCGCGCAAGCTCACCTGTTGTGGGCGCGCATGGCCCACTCGCGCGCCTCCTCGCGGCCTCCTGCCGTCAGCGCGCCGACCCTCCACCGTCATTGGCGAGGGAGCATCCATACACGTAGTTCATACGAGCAAAGCGCATGCCAGGTTAGTCGTTGGCCTTGCTACTCGCGCTCAGTTCGTGTCATCAGGCGTCGGCGTCCTCGCCGCGCGCGTGAGCTTCCAGGCGCATCCCCATCATCACCCGCAGGATGGTCGGCTGTTCCGAGAGGTCCAGTTCGCCCGTGCCCTTAGCGGCGGCGCTGGGCGTCAGGGCGGGCGTGATGGGCGTCGAGACGGGCGCCCGCCCTGGCTCCGAATGTGCGGGCAGAATCCACTCGCCGCGCGGCGTCTCTGGCTGGGCGGGCGATTGCGCGCGACTCCAGCGCAGCGCCTCCGCGAAGTCCGCCGCGCTCTGGAAACGGTCCAGCGACTCGCGGCGCAACGCCGTCAGGATGACATCCTGCAAGGCAGGCGGCGTGTCGCGGCGGAAGATGGTCAGCGGCGGCGCGTCCACCATCATCCGCTTGGAGGCGGCGGCCAGCGGTGTCTCGGCCTCGAAGGGCAGGCGCCCCGTCACCAGTTCATACAGCACCACGCCCAGTGAATAGAGGTCGGAGGATGGCCCGCCCGGCTCTCCCAGCACCTGCTCCGGCGAGAGGTAGTCGGGGGTGCCGATCACCTGCCCCTCCGCCGTCAGCGCCGTCAGGTCGCCGCCAATCTGCCGCGCGATACCAAAATCGGCCAGTTTGGCGAAGAGTTCCAGCGGCGAATCCAGCAGCATGACGTTCTGCGGCTTCATGTCGCGATGCACCACGCCCAGCGCGTGCGCCACCGCCAGCGCCGCGCAGAGCTGCTCGCCGATGCGCCAGATCCAGTCGAGTGGCAGCGGGCCGAGCCGTTTGAGCAGGTCCTTCAGCGTCGAGCCGTAGATATACTCCATCGCCAGATAGGGGACGGGCTGGTCGGGATCGTCGGACCAGTGCGTCTGCGGCCCCGCCGTGATGGGCTGGGTGAAGCCGAAGTCCAGCACCCGCACGATGGCTGGATGCGAGAGTTGCGCCGCCAGCAGCGCTTCGCGATAGAAGCGCTTGGTCGCCTCCGGGGTGGCATTGCTGGAGTTCGTGCGCAGGGCTTTCACCGCGACAATGCGCTGCGTATGCAGGTCACGGCAGCGATAGACCACCGCCGTGCCGCCGATCCCCACACGCGCCAGCGCGCGGTAACGGTCGGCCATCATCGAAGTGTGACTGTCGCCACCGCTCATACGCCGACCCTCCCCCCAGGGCGCGCCACACCGCCGGTTCGCGCGCCATCAGCGATGATACCACACACGCTCTGCCGAGGGGACGTCGCGGCGCTAGCTCTGGGGACAGACGAAGTACGTCCCGTCCGGGCTGGATGCGGGAATCTGCGCCTGCATCGTCGCCGTTCTGCAGTAATCGCCCGCCCAACGCCGCGTCGCGCTCGCCAACGTCGCGGGTTGCGTGCGCAGGGCGGCGGGGAAGCTGACCGCGGCGCCATCCACGCCCACGCCAAGTTGATAGCTCAATGTCACGTTCATTCCTGTGTACTGCGTATCAAAGACTATCGAGACATCCTTCCCCGGCGCTACCAGTATCGCCGGGCTGAGTGGCAGCGTCACGACCGCGCCCACCACGGCGCCCGCCGGAAACGCAAAGGACTCCTCGACATCAGGGCTGAACCCGCTGGCGCATTCGCCGCCCTCGCCCTGCGTGCGGCTATAGAGAAATGCGCAACCGTTCAGGGTGTTCAGGACGCCGGAGCGCGCGGATCGGCTAACCAGCTTGACGGCGAGCGCGGTCACGTGATAGCTCCGGCTGGCTGAGGTGTCACAGATGTCCACGAGGAAGGCGCCCTGCCCGACGACGGGCCGCGATAATGTGACGACGCCCTGCGCAGTGGACTCATTGTTCTGAAGCGTGACAGTCAGCGGCGCCGTCGGCAGATCATCAGGCAGCGCGAAGTCGGCGTTGAAGCCATAAAGGATGGTCGGCGGGCCAATCACGAGCGCGCCAATGCTCGCCACGCCCGCTGCCGCCTTGCAGAGTTGCGGCGCGCTGGATTCGGTCGGGGTCATTGCGGGCTGGGTCGGCGCCGCGCTTGTACTTGTAGGTGTGGCGCCGCCCTGCGCCAGCGCCGTCTGGGTCGCGGCGGGCGTTGTGGCGCCACCCGTCGCGCAGCCCGCCAGAACCAGTGTCAGGATCAGCGCCAGCGCATCGGCCTGTCGTCGCCATCGCGGCATCGTATTGCTCATCGTGAGTCTCTCGACAATGCCTTTTGCAGGAACCACGGTCAGCGTCCTGGCAAGGCGAACGCGGTCAGCGCGATCATCGCGTAGAAGGCGGTCAACTGCACCCCTTCGAGCCAGGTCGTCTCGCCATCCAGATTGACCAGCGCATAGATGAAAACGACCAAGCCCAGCGTCACCAGTTCCAGCGGCTTGAAGATCAGCGTAAACTGCTGCAAGCCAGGCGTCAGCAGCGCGAGGAAAAAGCCGAGGAAGACCAGCACTGGCGTTACGAAGAGCGGCATCTGCACGCTGGACCCCGCCGCGACCTCCATCGCCTCCTCCATGCGCTTGCCCCAGGCCATCTGCGCCGCCTCCAGCAGTTCGCCAAAGTTGCAGATGATCGGCAGCACGATCAGGCCGAACGAGAGCGGCGTCAGCAGCGGACTGGCGACGATGACCTGATCCGAGACCGTCACCAGGGTCGCGCAGACGCCGAAGATCGCGGCGATGGAGCCAATCATCAGGATGAGGACGAACGCAGTTGCGCCGACGCTCAGTGGCTTCGTCAAGACTTCCTCTGACTTCTCGCGCTCGCGCTCGGCCTTCGCCACCGCTGCCCGCAACGCCGCCGCCTCTTCCGCCGCCGTCAGCTTGCGATGCTCCTCCTCAGCGGCGTGATGCGCGGCATGATGCTCTAGCGATGCGGCCTCGGCTTTCTCCTCCGCGCGCTCCTTCGCCGGGCGCTCGCCCCAGTGGAAATCTTCGACCGCGACATAGGCGACGTAGCTCAGCAGGAGGATCGCGCAGACGACCAGTCCGACGGCTTCTTCGGTGTTGGCGCCGAAAATCTGGTGGCCGGTGTCGGCAAACGCGGTCGCCAGCGTCGGCAGCGCCATGCCCACCACCGCCAGGCCCAACATCGAGGCGAAGCCAGCGGCGCGCTCCTGGCTGAAGCGCAGGCGCCCATGCCGCCAGGCCCCCGCGAAGGTCGCCAGCCCCAAAGTCAGCAGGATGTTGCCGATCACCGAGCCGAGCAGCAGGCCGTGGATGATGGTGTAGTTGCTCTCAGTCAGCGAGGGACGACGCACCACCTGCATCAGCAGCCAGAAGCCAATGGCAATCTCCGGCACATTGCCCAGCAGCGCGTTCATCAGCGCGCCAATCTGTGTGCGCCCACGCGCCAGCGCCTCCACCATATCGCCGTTGAACTGGGCCAGCGGCAGCAGGGCGACCAGTGAGACGCTAAAGAGCCAGAATGTCAGGCGTCCGGCCGTCGCGCCGTGCGTGTTGAAGTAATACAGCGCGAGCGCCGCGGGCGCGAGCAAGAGCGAGATATGCCACACGCGCAACTTCACAAAACTCCCCCATCTTCGTCCCAGGCCCGCAGTCATGGGGCGGGCAACCCTCATGTCATGCTCCCGACCGCCACTATGATACCAGAGGAGCGCCACCTGGCGTGTACGCAATCCGGACGGATGGGGACCGCAAAATGGCGCGCGAGGATTCTTGGCTGATACTCAGGCAGACGCTTGCGCGTCAGGCTACAATGGGTAGCACAAAATCGTGGCCGATAGTGTCGTTGCATGATGGATTCAGGCGTGGAACCGCGCGGAACGGCGCGGAACCGCCTGGGCGCGCTCGATGACGCTGCGTCAGGCAGCGTTCGCGCGCTGTTGGGGATGGGAATCAGATGGACACGATCTTCTCATTGATGTATCAAAACTCGACCCTGGTGGGGACGTTCATCTTCGTGGGCGTGCTCACCTATCTTGGAACCGCCGCTATCAGCCCCGGGAATGTCGCCCTGCGTCGCTTCGTCGGCTACTGCTCAGGCACGCTGGTGGTGATTGTCGGCGTCGTCAGCCTTTACTTCGGCGCCGAGCGACTGCTTACGCTGCTCCTCGCCCAGCTCTATACCAGTTTCGACTTCTACCATATCGAGTGGACGTTTCTCGGCATCGTGGCTATCGTCGTCGGTCTGCTGATGGTGCGCCAGGCCTACCACCGGATGTAGCGGCGCGCAAGACGGCGCGATTGAAAACGCGATTGACACCGAGCGCGCGAGGCTGGTATCATCACCTCCACGCCCGCCAGCCATCCGCACATCGCGCTGGCGCGCATCAGCAAAGGAGCGTGCGCTGTGCCGACCATCTTGCTTTCTTCAACGACCAGCTCTCAGGCCTTCGCTGGGCCCTGGGCGACTGGCGGGCAGGATTAGCCTCCGCGCCGCGTCTGGCGTGAGTTGGCCGCTAGCGCGGCCACGCGCCCAACGCCGCCCCCTCCTTCTCCTCCGAGCCGTCCACGGGCAATCTGATACGCCGGCGCTCCACAGCCTGAGTGGCCCCGGCGCCGTACCGCGCCACCCTCCGCCGCGCCGCCACATGCCGCGAGCGAGCCACAGGAGGCCGGCGCGCTGCCCAAGGACAATCGGACGCTATGAATTTTCTTGCCGCGTTCAGGCGGCGGCGGTTCCTCCTGCTGTGGACGGGTCAATCGGCCTCGCACCTGGGGGACCACATCTACGAAATCGCGCTTGCGTGGTGGGTGCTGCAGAAGACCGGCTCGGCGGCGACGATGGGCGCCGTGCTGATCGCCGCATTCCTGCCCACCATCATCTTCGTGCTAATCGGCGGCGTGCTGGCCGACCGCCTGCCGCGTGTCTGGGTGATGCTGGTCTCGGATTGCGCGCGGCTCGTCCTGATGCTCGCGATGACGGCGGTGGCGTTCAGCGGGCGCCTGCCGATCGGTCTGGTGGTGACGCTCAGCGCGCTGATCGGCCTGATGGGCGCCTTCTTCCAGCCCGCCTATAATTCGATCTTCCCGGAACTGGTACCGCCCGACGAGCTGACCAGCGCCAACTCCGTGACCAGCTTCAGCGTGCAGTTCGCGCACATCGTCGGGCCAGCGGTGGGCGCGGGACTGGTCGCGGTCGGCGGCATCCCCTTCGCCTTCGCCCTGAACAGCTTCTCGTACCTGCTCTCGGCGCTCACCCTGATCGAGATGCTGCGCCCGCCACGGAAGGCAGCGGGCGGCGCAGCGTGGACATTTGCGCCTGCCGCAGTAGCGCCCGCGCCGCCCGCTGGAGCAGGGAGCGGTGTGGGGCGCTTCTGGCGCGACCTGCGCGAGGGCATCGCGGCGACGCGCGAGTTAACGTGGGTCTGGCTGACCATCGCGCTGGCGGGCCTGGCGAATTTCGCCAACGAGGGCGCGATCTCGGTGGCGCTGCCCTACTTCATCCAGCACACGCTAGCCGCCTCGCCGCTGCTCTATGGCGGGCTGACAGCGGCGGCGGCGGTGGGTGGCGCGCTGGGCGCGTGGCGGCTCGGCTCACGCGGGATGCGGCGGCGCGGGCTGCTGATCTATGAAACTTTCGTGGCGGGGATGCTGGCGACGACGGTGGTGGGGCTGGCGCCCTGGCCAGCGGCGATGCTGGCGGCGATGTTCGTCGAGGGGCTGTGCGTCACGGCGCTCGGCCTGGCCTGGGCCACCGCGCTCCAGCAATACATCCCGCTGGAAAAGCTGGGGCGCGTCTCCAGCCTCGACCAGCTCGGCTCCTATGTCATGATCCCGCTGAGCTACGGGCTGGCCGGGCTGCTGGTGGACCACTACGACGCGCGGCCAGTCCTCATCTGGGCGGGCCTCATCGCGGCGGCGGTAGTGAGCCTGGGATTCCTCAGCCGCTCGGTCCGTGCGCTCGACTGAACGCCTGCTCCCACGGGCCGCCAAGCAACCACAGAGCGACGCTTGACGGCCTGCGGAGAGCCGGTGTATACTTCACTTCGCTGTGGCGCCGAACAGATCATGCCTGCGGGCGTCCACAAGTGATCCTCGGTAGCTCAACGGTAGAGCAGGCGGCTGTTAACTGCAAGGTTACAGGTTCGAATCCTGTCCGGGGAGCCAGCTCGTTTCCACCCTCATAACGTCCAGGTAGCGCACGCGCGGCCTGGACGTTTTGCTTTATCCCGCGCCGTCAGTGAAACAGGCCATAGCCAGCGCCCCGTCTAAGGAGTATGCTTGGCGGAGGCGCCAGCGACGAACACAAACGCCGCGCCGTGGTGGAGGAGAGACGCCGATGTCCAGCCCGGGAAATGGCTTGCTCTGCGTGCGCTGCCATTTGATGAACTCCGCTGACGCGCGCTATTGCGCACGCTGCGGCGAGCCAGTCAACCCGCAGCTCGTCGCCGACCTGCGTCGCATCTTCGAGACGCTGACCGAGCTGGACGAGCGAATCGCGGCGGGCGAGGGCGCGATGAGCGTGCAGACGCTGCGCGACACCCTGCGTGAGCGGTATCTGGCCGAGCGCGCTGGCCCACCAGGAGCCGCCGCCGGGGTCGCCGCGCCGCCGACCGTCCCGCTGGCCCAGCCCGCGCCCGCCGCGCAAGAGATTGCCGCGCCGCCCTCAGTTCCGCTGGGCCAGCGAGCCATACCAGGGACGCCGCCCGCGCCAGTCGCGCCCGCCGCGCTGGTGGCGCCCGCGCAACCGCACGGCCCGGTCTTCTCGTGGCGCGCGTTCATCGCCGAGCAGGCCATTGCGGTGATGGCCTATCTGGGCGGCTTCCTGCTGCTGATCGCCACGCTCACCTTCGAGGTAGGCGGCTGGCAGGCGCTGCCCGACATCGCCAAGCTGGGCGGCGTGCTAGGCGTCTACCTGCTCTTCGGCGCGCTGGGCATTGGTCTGCGCCGCGCCACCAGTCTGCGCACCGTCAGCCGCGTCTACCTCGGCGTTTTCGCGCTGATGACCCCACTGGCCGCGCTCGCCGTCTACCGCTTCGAGCTACAGGCGCGCGGCTTCCCCATCGCGGGGACAGTCTGCCTGGCGGCGGCATATGCGGCGGTGGTCTATCTCGCGCTGGGCGTCCGCACCCGCTTCGTCACCTACGCCTATCTCGGCTGGGCGGCGCTGCTGGTCTCCGCGCTCGCCATCCCCACCTGGGCGCAGGCCTCGCACTACTGGTGGATTCCGGTGGCGAATCTGGTAGCGCTGCTGCTGCTGGCGCCCCGCCTGCTGCGCCTCGCCCGCCCCACCCTCGACTGGCTGGACGCCATCGAGCCATCCGCCACACAGATCAGCGCGAGCGTGGGATCGCTCGGCGCGCTGGCGACCGTCCTGCTGGCGCTGGCCACGGCGAACGGCCAGGGCAACGGCGGCCTGATCGGCTTGCAACTCGGACCCATCGCCGCCGCCGCCTGCGCGCTCACGCCACTGGCGGCGGGCTGGAGCCGGGTCGCGCGCACGCTGGGCCGCCTGGCGGACAACGAGACTGTCATGGCGCTCGACTGGCTGACCGCGCTCTCCTTCGCGGTGGCGGCGAGCGCGGTGGCCACCTGGTTGGGCGCCTCGCCCGCCGCATACACCTATACGATGGCGGGGACCGCGCTGGCCGAGGGGCTAGCGGTGGAGGCGCTGGCCAGCCGCCTGCGCCCGGCGCTGCGCCTCGCCACACAGGTCCTGGCCGCCGCGCTGGCGGCCTATGGCGCGCTGCTGGGTCTCTCCGCCGCCTCTGCGAGCCTCGCCCAGACGCCCGGCTTCAGCGCGCCGCTCGATTACGCGCCTGTGCTGGTGGCCTGCGCGGTGGGCATAACGCTGGGGCTGCTATTCGCCCTGCGCGGCCCGCTCGCGGGGGTTATCCCCTGGGGGCTGGTCGCAGGCGCGTTTCTGTTGCTCGGCGTCCAGAATCTCTTTGCCGCAGCGATTCCCGCTGGTCAGCTCTTCGGTATCGATGATGTCGTTCCAGCGGCCTTCACCCAGACCTCGGCGCTGAATGCGCTGGTCGCGCTGGCGCTGGTCGCGCTGGCGTTCGGGCTGGCGGCGGCGCCCGTTGGCTCGCGCCCGCGCCTGCTGCGCGCGCCGCTGGAGATCACAGCGCTGGGAGCGGCGATCATCGCGTCGGTCCAACTGACTGGCCACTCCAGCCACTATGCCGCGCTGATCCTGGGCGTCTTCGCGCTGGCGGCGCTGGCGGTCGCGCGCTTCGAGCGCAGCCCCATCGCTCCAGGTATCGTCGAAGGCATCTTCGGCGCGCTGGCGGCGATTGTCTACATCTCGAACAACCCCGACGCCCTCGCCGTCTTCGCCACGCCGATCGCGCTGGCGCTGGCGACGCTGGCGTTGCGCTGGCTGCTGGGCCGCGCCTACGACATCCCCATCTACATCGTGACGCTCATCGCCACGCTCGCCGCCTTCATTCAGCTCACCGTATCGGGCGAGACGCAGAGCTACTCGTTCCTCTCGCTGGGTCTGGCGGCGTGGATGACCCTCGCCGTGGCGCTCCCGCTGGCCTCCGATGCGCTGCTCTCAGCCAGGTGGGGCTGGCTGATCGCGCCCGCCGCCGTCGCTCTGCTGGGCGTCCTCGACATCCATACCATCTGGGCCAGCGCGGCGCTGACCCTCGCGCTGGTCGGCGTTGGCGCGCTACTCCACCAGTTCCGTGGGCGCCCCTGGGAGATTCCCTGGTATGGCGCCGCGCTGCTCGCCTCCGCCAGGACCGTGCTGCTCCCGCCGCCCGCGCCCCAGCATGCCACTGCGTCGGGGATTGGCATTGCGCTGATCTTCACGCTGGCCGCCTACGCCATCGCGTGGAGCGAGGGAAACCAGTGGCTGACCGCCTTCGCCATTCCCTACGCGCTCGCCGCGTTCTTCGTCGCGGGGACGCTGCCCGACCAGAACACACAACTCATCGTGACGGTGGTGATCGCGCTGGCCTTCGTCGGGCTGGGGATGGCGGCGCGACTGCGGCTGGGGCGCGGCTGGGCGCCCGCGTTCTACGCCATCGCCATCCTCGGCGCGGCGTTCACCTCCACGCGCGTCCTGCCATATCCGGAGCGGGCCGGGCTGCTGGAGGCGATCCTGCTGGTCTTCGCGGCGCTGGCGTTCTTCGCCGCGCTCCTGGAGGAGACGCCCTGGGCGGCGCTGGCTCCGGCGGGCTTCGCGGCCTGGGCGGCGCTCATCCAGCCGGATGGCCACGCGCTGCTACCGCTGGCGCTGGGGCTGGCGGCGACCGCCTTCGCCGTCTCGCGGACCCGTGGCGCGCGGTGGTCGCTGCCACTCTACGGCGCGGCGATGATCGCGGCGATGGCGGTCGTCTGGCAGGGACGCAACACACAGGGCGGGTTCGAGGTCGTGGCGCTGGTGACACTGGCGCTGGCGGCCTGGGCGCTGGCGGCGCTGGAGTCGCGCCCCGACGCGCTGCTGGTGGCCTACAGCTTCGCCGCGCTGGCGGTCTCGGCGGCGACCACCGCCTATGGCTGGGAGACGTGGCAGGCGACCCTCGCTTTCGCCGCGCTGGCCTGGGTGATCGAGGCGTCAGGGCTGGGCTGGATGGCGATTCCGTGGCTGCGGGAGCGCGATGTCGCCTGGCTCAGCGGGCTTGGGCAGACGGCG
>DASVWQ010000217.1:0-4339 GCA_036393135.1 Ktedonobacterales bacterium | reverse complement strand
CGTGTCATCCTGCGCCGGGGCGCGCTGGATGGCGGCGTAGAGGCCGGGATGCTCTCTGGCGAAGGCGCGATAGGCGGCGCAGACCGCCCGCACCCCCGCCGCGCCGCTCTTGCCGATGGCCGCGCGGGCGAAGCGCTCGGCGAGCGTCCGCGCGCCTAGCAGCGCCAGTCCCCGGCGCACATCCTCAAGCCCACCGATATGCTTGTAGAGCGACGGTGAGCGCACGCCCAGCCGCTCGGCCAGCCGCGCCAGCGTCAACTGTTCCAGCCCCTCCGCGTCGGCGATCTCGCCAGCGGCGCGCACGATGATGGCGTCGTCCAGCCCGGCCCTATGCGCCATGCGTCGCCTCCTCATGTAGCCCGGTCAGGAACGCCACGACCAGCGGCCCGACGACGGCGGGCGCCTCGGCATGCGGATAGTGGCCCGCGCCCGCGATCATCCGCGTCTCGGCTGGCCGCCCCAGGCTCCCGGCGATGCGCCGCGCCTCGACCTCTGGATCGGGGAAGTCGCGATCGGCGCTTCCCATGATGACCAGCGCCGGAGCGTTGACCCGCGCGAGCCGCTCCTCAGCCGCCGTCTGGTTAGCCGCGAGGAAGCCGCGCAGCGCCGCCAGTCGTCCTGGCTCGCGCAGGTTCGCCTCCAGCCGCCGCAGGTAGTCCGCGAAGTCGCTGGGCTGGGCGGAGGGGTAGAGTGTGCGCAGGTAGCGTGTCCAGGCGGATGGCCCCCACAGCCCGCTGAAGAGCGGCGCGAGCAGCGCGTAGGTCAGACGAGCGCGCCAGAGCGGCATGGTATTGCGCGCGAAGGGTGAGATGAGGATGATCCCCGCCACCAGCTCCGGCGCGTCCGCCGCCACGCAGACCGCCGCGCCCGCCGCCATCGAGGTCCCGACGATGACGGCGGGGCCAGCGTTGAGCGTGCGAGCCAGGGCGATGATGTCGGTCGCCACCGCCGCCGCTGAGTAGTCCCGCCAGCCTACACTCGACCCGCCGTGGCCACGCAGGTCGAGCGTGACGACACGATAGCCCGCCGCGATCAATTGCGGCGCGAGCAGCCGATACTCCCCGCGCAGGTCGCCCATCCCCGGCGCGCAGATCACCAGCGGCCCTGACCCCTGATCGTCATAGGCCAGCCGCCCGCCCGCAACATCAAGCAAACGCTCCATGGTCTCGCTCCTTCCTCTGGACGCCTGGCTCAACGCCAGACGGTCGCAACGATATAGTTCAGCAGGGACACGACCGCGAAGGCCACCGCCAGTGTCGGCTGACCCGCCCGCGCCAGCGCCAACGCGGCGGCGCCAAAGATCACCAGGAACAGCGCCGTGTGGATCGGCATGGAGAGCGGGAAGGTCGCCCGTGGCGCCATGAACAGGCCCCAGACGATCACGGCGACCAGCGGCGCGCCCACCCCCAGCGCCACTTTCGCCAGCGCGCCATTGCCAGTGCGCGCCCCCCAGTAGGCAAAGGCGGCCAGCATGCACAGTTCCAGCGCGAAGGCCAGTCCAAGGTTGGCCCATTTGAGCGCGTTCAGCATATGTGTGATGTCTCCCTCTCTGTCATGCGCTGTCGCCAGATGACGGATATTCGGCTAACGTGATTAGTTATAAGCTAATGATATTAGCTTTGTCAAGAGGCAAAACGTGGCGGCGCTCGCGGATTCCTTTCCGCGAGCGCCGCCTGTGGCTGGCGAGGGCGATTCGGCGCGCTGGATAGGTCGCTATGGAAGCCGCGTGGTGAAGCTCCACGGTCCCTGCGCGTTGCGGACGAAGACCGACTGGAAGTTCTGAGCTGCGGAGATCGAGATGATGTTGATCGCCAAGGTCACGTTCCCCGGCAGGGCTGGCGCGTAGTCCTGCGGGGTGGCGGGCAGGTAGAAGAGCGCCTGCGCCTCGACCGCGCCGCTCGCGCCGACCGTAAGCGTGGCGTTGCCGCCGATCTGCGCGAACGTGTTTGCGGGCGCGTATGCGTCGTCGACCGTGATGAAGCCGGGGAGCAGTGTCAGGCTATTCGCCAGCCTCAGCGTCAGCCGGTTGGCGCACGCCCACCCGCCTGGCGCCATGCCCTGGCCAGAGCCATCCGCGCCACTGAACGTGACAGGGTACTCCAGCGCGGTATCCAGCGTCGTCGTCGGATCGAGTCCGCTGATTTTGTAGCGCGCGCGCACACCCCCCGCGATGCCGGCCAGGCCGCCGCCAACTGGCGCGACATCTAGCTCTTCCAGCGTGACCGTGACACCGTCGTGGGTCTGCGGGGGCGCTGTGACGCGGATCGCCTGCCCTGTGACGGGCGTGAGACTGAAGGGGATGATCCATGTTCCCAGCGTCTGATTCTCTGTCCCTGGGGGGACAGACGCTGAGGTCACATCGAGGTTCTGGATGCTGACAGACAATCGATGCGGCGAGCCAAGTTGCGCTTGTGGCAGTGGCGGGAAGATCAGCGTATCCACAGCGGCGGGGCTATAGCTCGTCTGCGTCAGCGGAAGGTAGTGGGCGCCGGTGGTGTTGTCGGTAAGCATGACCTGGCTGGCGTGCGCGCCTGCGTCGGCGCTGGGCGTCACGACGTAGGTCACGATGGTGCTGACTGCATCGGCATAGCCGCGTACCAGTGTGATCGTGACGCCGCCTCTGGTGGCCGACTCACCCAGCGCGACTGAATGGTCAACTGGCTGCGTAGCCATTGGTGGATTGCTCGGCTGAAACGTTGAACTGACGCAGCCCTGGTGTTGTGGCTGTTGGGGCGCGGTCACGCCGCCTGGCCGACCACCTACCCAACCGTGCGCCGCGAAGACCGCGACGAAGACCGCCAGCAGCGCCGCGACCAGCGCTGGCCCGGCCAGCCCGGCGAGCGATGGCATGGCGAAGTGGAAGCGTCGTGGCGTTGGGGCGTCAGCGGTCAACGCCTGCCGCACCCGCTGCGCGAGATCGGGGCTGGGCTGGCTGGCGTCCGCCGTGCGCGCCAGCAGCGCCGCGAGCTGTTCATCGAACGGGGTTCGCCGCTCATCGGCGGGGCCATCATAGCGCGACATGGCGGACATCCTCCCATGCGTCTTCGTCAGTGGCCGCGCCAACCGGCAGCAGCCACGGATAGTGTTCGCGAATGATCTGCTTCAGCGCCCGCAGCCCATCGTGCAGGCGCACACGGAAGGCGCCCTCGCGACAGCCCGCGATAGTCGCGCCTTCGTGGTCGCCGCAGTCGAGGTAGTAGCGCAGGATGACGGCCTCGCGCTGCTTCTGGGTCAGCGCGTCGAGCGCCGCCAGCATCGCCCTGCGCTCCTCGGCCTGCTCCAGGCGCAGCGCCAGGTTCGCGGGCGCCGCGATGGTGGCGCCGGGTCCTTCCGTCGCGAGCGCGCTCTCCAGCGAAACCTCGCGCAGCCGTCGTCGCGAGCGCAGCCGTTCGCGGGCGGTATTCGTGACGATACGCCAGAGCCAGGGGGCCAGCGGGCGCGTCGCGTCGAACTGACGCATCCGCCGGAACGCCTGGATGAAGCTGTCCTGGGTGATGTCCTCGGCCAGCGCGTGATCGCCCGTCAGCAGGTACGCCAGGTGTTGCGCTCGCGCCTGGTAGCGTTCGATCAGCGGCTCCAGCCCGTCCATCTCGCCGCGCTGGCAGCGCTGGATCGCCTCCCTCTCATCCACGCATGGCCGCCCTTCCTCTCATGTGCGACTCCCTCTGCGATTCCATCAGGGTGAGAACGAACGGCTCTGTTCGCCCCTCCGCTGGGAAGACTATGCTCGTCGGGCCGCCGCCGTTAGCTCGCGCCGCGAATGTCACGAAAGTGGACATGAAGAAGCGCGGCCCCACTCACTGCTGAGCGAGGCCGCGCCTGGGTTGGTCGCGATGGGAAAGCGTGCGCCGTTACCGCGCGCCCACCAACTCGCGCGTGATTGTGTGGCGCTCCAGGAAGGCGCGCAGGACGCCCTCATCGCGCGTGGCGAAGGCAGTGGCGCGCGGCGCGCTCTCCTCGGCGCGCTGCGACCACGCGATCAACTCCGCCACATCCGCGACGGACAACTCATATGAGTGGCGCTCGTCGCGCCCATCCACCAGGTCCAGTATCAGGCTCTGCTCGCCCTCGCGCACAGCGAAACTGCGCGCCTCGGCGAGATCGAGCATCTTGCCGACGGCGCCAAGAATGCTCGCGTAATTGCTGGTTGCCATACTACCGCTGCCTCCTTCGGCCCCGCAGCGCGCGGTCACTCGCGGCGGGCTGCAAAAGCTGAGGCGTGTCTTCGCCTCCAACAATCAAGGGTAGCATAGACATTTGTGTAATTCAAGCCGCCCCGCAGAAAAGCGCAGCGGGTTTGAACGGTAGGACGCCCGCTAGCCGAAGATCGCCGCAACCG
>DASVWQ010000216.1:0-2016 GCA_036393135.1 Ktedonobacterales bacterium | reverse complement strand
TGGCGCCGTCCTGATCTTCGATGAGGTGATGACCGGCTTCCGGGTGGCGCATGGCGGCGCGCAGGCGCTCTACGGCGTCACGCCCGACATGACCTGTCTGGGCAAGATCGTCGGCGGTGGGCTGCCAGCGGCGGCGTATGGCGGCAGGCGCGAGATCCTCTCGCTGGTCTCGCCGGCTGGGCCGGTCTACCAGGCTGGCACGCTCTCCGGCAATCCGCTGGCGATGGCGGCGGGCGCGGCGCAGCTCGAGATGCTACGCGAGTCAGGCGTCTACGAGCGGCTGGAGGCGCTGACGGCGACGCTCAGCGCGGGCATCGGCGCGGCGGCGCGGGCGGCGGGCGTCCCGGTCTACCAGACGCGCGTCGGCTCGATGTTCACGACCTTCTTCACGCCGACCCCGGTGGTAGATGAAGCGACGGCGAAGACCTCAGACACGGCGGCCTTCGCGGCGTTCTTCCGGGCGCTGCTGGAGCGCGGCGTCTACATCGCGCCGTCGCAGTTCGAGGCGGGTTTCGTCTCGCTGGCCCACAGCGACGCCGACATCGCGCGGACCATCGCGGCGGCGGGCGAGGCGATGCGCGCAGTGGCCGCGACACGCTCCGCCCAGCCCTGAGCGTTCTGGCCCAATTCCTGCGATATGCCCACCCAGAGCGCCAGCGGAACAGGCCAAACGCGGCGCTGGCGCTCTGGAGAACGCGCCATGACCACCACGACCCACCCACGCCCGCGAGCGCGCCTGCCACGCAATCCCGCGTCCAGCGCCCCGCGCTCGACTACCCCGCGCCGACGCATCCTGATCGTGGACGACGACCAGAGCGTCCGCGAGACGCTGCGCATGGCGCTGGAGGAGGAGGGCTATGAGGTGCGCGAGGCGGAAGATGGCGCCGAGGCGCTGGCGGCGCTGCGACGGAGCGCGCAGCCGCTGCTGGCGCTGCTCGATCTGCGCCTGCCCCGGCTGACCGGAGACGCGCTGCTGCGGCGCATCGCCCGCGAGAAGCGTCTGCGCGCCCGTCACGCCTTCCTGCTGGTGACGGCGAACCACGAGACGCTCTCGCCTATGAACCTGCGCCTGTTCCAGCGCATGGGTGTCGGCGTGATCGCCAAACCCTTCGACCTCGATGATCTGCTGGCCCGCGTCGCGCTGACCGCCGGGCGGCTGGCGGCGAGCTAGCGGCGGCGGGCGTCAATGCCCGACGTGCGCGCCGACGAAGGCCAGCACGAGATAGGCGATATAGGCCAGCACACAGGCGCCGATGACCGAGCCGTAGCACCCCAGCAGACTGCGCCGCCGGATGGTCAGCGCCTGGCCAAGTTGCTCGTCCATGTTCGGCGGGTCCAGCTCGATCTGCGGCGCCACCTCCTGCAACTTGCGCAGCAGCACGCGGAACTCCGCGACGCTGCTCATCCCTTCCGCCACGATCACCGTCGCGCCGTCGTCCATCTCGAACATGAGCGCCAGTTTGCTGGGGTTCGGATCGCCCGGCGTCAGGATCAGGCGGCGAATCTCGCGCAGCGCGAAGCGGTCGGCGGCGGCCTCCTCACGGCGCACCGCGACGATGCTGTCGGGATAGAGCTGCAACTCCTTGCCCAGGCCGTAGCGCACCCGCGCCAGTGGCTGCTCTTCCTCTCCGGCGGCCTCTTCAGCCTCCGCCCGCTCCTCGCTCTCGTCCTGATCGCCCTGATCCGTATGATCCTCGCGCCCGTCTTGCCCCATGACTCGTATCTTCTCGCTGCTATCCCATCAGGCGCGAAGCCAGATGTCCAGACCACATCCGCCTCTCCCCCTCTCTCTGTGGGAGAGGGGACCGGGGGACGAGGTCGCGTTACCCTTCGTGCGCATATTGTAGCACTGGCGTCGGCGAGCGGACCGCCCGTCGCCGCTTGCCGCATCGCCGCGATGGGCGCTATACTCGCCAGTGAGCGCGCCGCGCCAGGTCGCGCGCCAGATGACCTCAGCGCCGAGGGAGGAACCTGACCAGATGGCCATCCTTGAGAGCCACATCGACCGCGAGAGCG
>DASVWQ010000215.1:0-4341 GCA_036393135.1 Ktedonobacterales bacterium | reverse complement strand
GAGCGATGGCGCCGCCGAGCTGGCCGCTGGCGAGGGAACTGACCTCAGCGGCCACGATCTCGCCTTCCTGCGCATCGGCGAGGCGCTGCAATTGGTCGCCTGCATCGGATTCTTCGTCCTGGCCTTCGCCGCGCCCCTGCTAACCAACATCACCGGCGCGGTGGAGCACGGGATCGCGCTGGCGGTGGTCGCCATCCTCGTCGCGCTGGGCCTGGGCTTCTGGGATGGCCGCTTCGGCAGCCGCCCGGAGCAGAGCGAGCGCCCGCCGCTCTCATGGTGGGTCGGCCTGCCAACGCTGATCGCGCTGGCCGCGCTGGTCGCCGCGGCCTGGGCCACGCGCGGCATCTGAGGAGCTTCCAACGATCCACGGCGCGGCGAGACGCTACCGCTTGCGTTTCGCCGCGCCGCTGCGTATGATGCCTGCCAAACACCGTCGCGCGCCGGTGGAGGCGTGACGCGGGAGCGCAATTGAGGAGCGCGAGGATGGGCCAGCCACAGGTGGAGCGTACGGACGCCGGGCGCTACTGCGTCATCGGCGCGGGGTCGTCGGGCATCGCGGCGGCGAAGAACCTGCGCGAGGCAGGCATCGCGTGCGATGTCTTCGAGCGCGAGGACGGCATCGGCGGCAACTGGTACTACGGCAAGCCAAACAGCAGCGTCTACCGCTCGACGCACCTGATCTCTTCGAAGCCATTGACCGAATACACCGACTTCCCGATGCCCGCCGAGTATCCTGACTTTCCCAGCCACGCGCAGGTGCTGGCCTACTTCCAGGCGTATGTCGCGCACTTTGGGCTGGAGCCGCTCATCACCTTCAACACCGAGGTGACGCGGATCGAGCCAGTCGGCCCCGACGCCGCGCAGTGGGATGTGACGCTGCGGCGGCTGCCCGATGGCGCGCCGGAGACGCGGCGCTATCGCGGGGTGGTCATCTGCAACGGCCACAACTGGCTGCCGAAGTATCCAGAGTATCCCGGCGAATTCACCGGCGAGACACTGCACTCGGCGACCTACAAGACGCCCGACGCGCTGGAGGGCAAGCGCGTGCTGGTGGTCGGCGCGGGCAACTCCGGCTGCGACATCGCGGCGGAGGCGGCGACCCACGCCCGCCGGACGTTTCTCAGCACGCGGCGCGGCTACTACTACATGCCAAAGTTCTTCCTGGGCCGCCCGCTGGACCAGATCGGCGAGCGACTGCTCGACCTGGGCGTGCCGCTGGGCGTGCGGCGGCTGATCGGCGGCGTAACCTATCGCGTAGCGGTGGGCGACCTGAGCCGCTTCGGCGCGGCGCGGCCCGATCACCGACTCTTCGAGACACACCCCATCGTCAACGCGCAACTCCCGTACTACATCGCGCATGGCGACGTGACGCCCAAGCCCGACATCCGCGAGTTGCGTGGCGGCGAGGTGGTCTTCGCCGATGGCTCCAGCGAGGCGATTGACCTGATCGTCTACGCGACGGGGTTCCGTATCGTCTTCCCGTTCATGGATGATGCGCTGCTAAACTGGCGCGACGGCCATCCCAGCCTCTACCTGAACGTCTTCCACCCGACCTACGACAACCTGTTCGTGGTGGGGCTGATCCAGCCGGACAGCGGCCAGTGGGGGCTGGTGGACCGCCAGGCGCGGGCGGTGGCGCACTACATCCAGCGGACGGCAGAGGGGTCGTCGCGCGCGCGCCGCTTCCGCGCGCTAAAGCGCCAGGGCCAGCAGAACTATGGCGGCGGCGTACAATACAAAAACTCGACCCGCCACTATGTAGAGGTGGAGCATCACAGCTATCGCAAGCGCCTCGACGCCGCCGCCGCCCAGCTCGCGTAAAGACAACCGATTCACCGCCAGAAGGGAGCCGCCGCGATGTCGCGTCGCCTCATCGGCTATCTGCTGATCGCCGCCAGCCTGGTCGAGGGGGTGTACCTCGTCTTCGTCCTCTTCTCGCAGTGGCTCGGCGACGGTACGACCGGCCAACTGCTGCTGGATGGCGCGGGGCTGGTGGGCGCCTTCGCCGTCTTCTGTGTCGGCTACTACCTCATCACCGCCATCGAGCGCTGAGCGGCGCTACTCGGTATTCTCACGCTGTGTCACCTTTTCCTTGCTCGATGCGTCGATGCTCCACGCCCCAGTCTTGTTGTCGCGCAGGTCGTTGTTCTCGAAGACGCCGCCGCCGTCCTCGTGGACCCAGATAGCCTTATACCCGTTCTTGTTGATGCGATTGCGGCGCAGTGTCGGCGCGCTGCCTGTCTTGATCTCAACGGCTGAGTTGGTATTGGCGAAGATGTCATTGTCCTCCAGCAACCCCTTTCCGTTGTCGTAGATCATGACCCCACCCTCCTTGCCATCGTGGATGCGGTTGCGGCGCAGGGTCGGCGCGCCGCCCGTCTTGATCTGGACGGAGGTATAAGCGTTGGCGAAGATGTCATTGTCCTCCAGCAGCCCCTGCCCGTTGTCGTAGATGATGACCCCACACTGCTGGCCATCGTGGATGCGATTGCGGCGCAAGATCGGGCTGGCGCCGTTGCGAATGGCGACGCAGGCAAGGCTCTGGCTGCTGATGTCGCAGTCTTCTACCTCCAGCCGCCCGGCGGCGATTTCCACGCCGAACCAGTTCCCGCCGCCGGTCTGGCGCAGGGTCAGGTTGGCGATGCGCCCCTGGCTGGCGGTGAACAGAATGGTGTTGGCGCCGGAGGCGCGAACCTCGACATCGCCGGGCTGGCCCTCGCCAACCAGTTCCAGCGGCTTGTCAATCGTCAGGCCACCCTCATAGAGGCCACGGCGGATGAGGATGCGCTCGCCGGGCTTCGCGGCGGCGATGGCGGCGGTGATGGTGGTGTGGTCGCCCATCCCCGCCCGCCAGTCCACCACCCGCGAGAAGGGGCCAGCGCTGGCGCTTGCCGCGCCACCCGCGTGTGGCGGTGTTACGGGCGTAGTCTCCAGCGCGCGGGCCAACTCGGCCACCACTTCGGCGGGCGGGCGTCCCACCGCATCCACCCACCACATGCCGTTTAGCATGGCGGGGAGCTGGCAGGCGGCAATACGCACAGGGATGAGTTTGCGCGTGGGGTCGGCAGCCATCAGCCCCAGGAAGGTATTCAACTCCAGCCGCACCCAGAACGAGGCGATGCTGGCGGGCGAGACCATCACGAAGAGCGTCTGGCGCCGCTCTAGTTCCTGCTGCAAGGCGTCGCCAAGGAAGTGGCCAGTCTGCGGGTTGGCGCGGTCGTAATAGAGTGGGACGCCCAGGCGATTGAGGGCGTCAGCGAACGGATCGGTCAGCGCGTTGTCGAGATGGGCGTGGCTCATGAAGGCCGAGAGATAGGTCGGCATGGCGGCGCGCTCCTGTCGGCAGGGGGCATGACGGCCATGCGCGGCGCACACACTGCACCCACGTCACTCAAGCGAGGATGGCGGAGACGCCGCGCTCGTGTCCGCTCAGGATAGCATGCGCGCAGCGGCGGCGCCAGAGATCGGCGCGCCCTCACCCCCACCCCCTCTCCCCGAGGGCAAGGGGAGTTCCGATTCCCTCTCTCCCACGAGGAGAGGGGGTCAGGGGGTGAGGGCGCGCTCTAGCGCCGCCCGCCGCGCCCACCGCGCCCGCCACGTGAGGGTGGCTCGTCCCACTCGTCGCTCTGGTCATAGCGGGCGTCGTGTTCGCTGGTGTAGCCGCGCTCGTCGTAGTCGTCGTAGTCATCGCCTGCATCGTCGTCGCTTGCGTCATCCCAAAGTGCGCCGACCATGCTGGCGGAGGGGTCGTCCACCGCGCCTGGCGCCCCTGGAATGCGTCCATAGGTCTCGTGGATGGGCGGCTTCGGTGGGCGCGGCTTCTTCTCGCGCAGGCCAGGGACCATGAAGAGGATCACCGCGCCCAGCGCCAGCCCGGCCCCGGCGACAGTGAAGAGCAGGCTGGCAGGCTCCGCCGCCAGCGCCAGCTTGCCCAGATGCAGACGGCTGGGCGCGGCATAGGCCAGTGTGAAGAGCAGCGCGCCAAAGAGGCTGGTCAGCGCCGTCAGGAAGCTCTCCGCCGCGCTGATGGCCCGCCGCTCGGCGCCATCGCGCTCCGCCCGCAGCGCCGTGTGCGCCCCGGTGATTGCCAGCGCGTTCGCCACGCCCATGCCTAGCGCGGCGGCGTAGGCGATGATCGCATCGGGCGCAGCGCCAAAGATCGCCAGCGCAGCGCCCGTCAGCGCCATGCCGATCAGCGTCAGGCGCGAGCCGAGCGCGCGGAGGCCCGGCAGGCTCGCCAGCAGCGCGCCCAGCGTCAGCCCACCCGCCTCCAGCGCGACCACCACGCCCAGGTAGACCGGCGGCAGGTTCAGGCGGTCGCCGAGATAGAAGACCTCCAGC
>DASVWQ010000214.1:0-16509 GCA_036393135.1 Ktedonobacterales bacterium | reverse complement strand
TCAGGGCGCTACCACGTGAACGTGGAGAGCGCGTCCCACTGGCTCTGTGTCGCCGTCTGCCACTCGAAATACGACGCGCCGATGCAGCCCAGCGCCCTGGACGCCGCGAGATCAGCGGTGATTTCCGCAGCGGAGGGATTGTGGCCGACACCCGCGCCATCGCTGGAGTACATGTCGTACATCTGACCAGTCTCTTCGATGGGGATGGGGCTGGAGACACCTGCCTCCAGCATCGCCGCCCGAATCGTCACGACCGAGATGGTCACGAACCGCGCGACATCCTGCGGGGTGTAGGCATGACGCCGACTGCTGTGCCAGTAGTCCATCGGCGCCAGCACGTTCCAGCTTGCCGCGATGGCGGCGTAGGGATAGCCCGCGTGGGTGAAGGGGTGCATGGCGCTATCCACCAGCAGCGTGTCAGGGCCGAGCAGCCCGCGCAAGACCTGGCCATAGGTGTAGACGCTGCCCGAATCGATCACCTCCTCCACGTCCGTCGCGATGCCATCGGCCCGCTCACCGCCCGGCGTGCGATAGTTCGCCACCCGCATCGTCATTCGCACGTCCGAGGTGACATCCGAGAGCTTGGGATAGACCCACGCGATCACCGCGATACCTTGCTTGTGGGCGACTGGCAGCAGACGATCTAGCGAATTGGCGGCGTAGAAGCCATACCACGAGATGGCGACCTCGGCGTAGATGTGGGTGACGCCAGCAGCCTTGGCGTCGGCGACGAGCGCGCTGAGGTCAGCGTGGCGCGTCTGGTAGTTGGTGAACCACATGCCTTTGCCCGCCACCAGCGACCAGACTGGCTTGCCCTTGACCAGATGCGTCGCTGGATCAGGCTCATCCAGGCGGACGGCGCCGCTCCAAACCCAGCCCGCGCCGACCTGCGACGTGATGTGATACCACGGCTGGCCGCCGCTGGCCCCCTCCCACTGGCTGATCGTGACGGCCATCCCGGCAGGCGCTCCGGCCAGCGGCGCGGCGCCATCGCCCGGCCAGGCGTACAGCGTGGTCGGCGCGATGGTATGACCGTGCGCGACCAGCGCGAAGGGTCCGTTGTCGGCGGGCAGCAGGCTCGGCGCGGGATCCGGCACACCGGGGAACGAGCAGTCGCCTTCCAACGCCTCGGCAGGTGGAGTCGCTCGTAGCAAGTTCGTGGCGATATAGCCCTCGGTATGGCTCCAGATGCGGACATGGCTCCAGCCACCAGCCGCAGCGCCCAATGCCGTCACATCCGTGCCGCCGAGGAGTTGCGTGATGAGCGGTGAGATGAGGCTGGGCGCGGTATTGACTGGCGCGCAGGGCGCCTGCGTGAAGAGCAGCGCGGGCGCGGCGCGGACCGCTCGCCGTGGGGCCGCCGACGCCGGCGCGGCCAGCGTCAGCAGCGTGGCGCAAAGCGCCAGCAGCGAGAGCGCAACCTGTGGCGCCCGCGCGTGAAGCCTGCCCATGCCCCGCTCCTTGCCCACCCACGCCCAACCCAGACGCTGAGCCGAGCGCCCCCGCTCAGAGCGCGAGCGGAACCTCGGCCAGGCGCATCGAGAGCACACGCGAGACGCTATCCTCCCCCATCGAAACGCCATAGATGGCGTTGGCGTGGGTCATCGTCACGCGGTTGTGGGTGATGACGATGAACTGCGTTCGTTCCGCGAGTTGTTTGAGTATATCGCAGAACCGCACAACATTCGCCTCGTCCAGCGCCGCGTCTACCTCATCCAGCAGGCAGAATGGCGGCGGATTCGTCTCCAGCAAGGCGAAGAGCAGCGCCGCCGAGACCATCGCCCGCTCGCCGCCAGAGAGTAGCGAGAGGTCCTGCACCCGCTTGCCCGGTATCTGCACGAAGACCTCGACGCCACCGAAGCTGGTCTTGCGCGGCGTCCTAACCTCGCCCGACGCCTCCTCCTCGTCCTCCTCGTCGTCGGATTGCTCGCGGCGCGGCGCCGTTAGCTCCAGCCGCGCGGCGCCGCCAGAGAAGAGCGTGACGAAGTGGCGCTGGAACCGCTCGTTGACCTTGTGGAAGGTCTCGACAAACTGGCGCTTCATCGTCGCATCCAGCTCGGCGATGATCTGGCGCAGGTTGGTGGAGGCGGTCTGCATATCCGCAATCTGGCTGGAGAGGAAGTCGTAGCGCGTTTTCAACTCGGCGTACTGCTGCGGCGCCTCGGGATCATAGCCGCCCAGGTTCTTCAGCCGCGAGCGCAGGAAGTCGATCTGGCGGCGCATCCTGGCCTGCTCTTCTGGCGTGGGCTGTGGCTCTGGCTCCGCGCTATCCGCGCTACCATCCGCCGCGCCGACAATCGCCAGCAGGGGATCTTCGTCATCCTCGGCGCCCAGTTCATCACGAATCTGCGCGGCGAGCGTCTCCAGCGCGTCCCGCGCGCGTTGGGCTTCCACGATAGCGCGGCGATATTCGACCTCCAGGCGGGCAAGCTCCTGCCGCTCGGCGCTCTGGCCGCGCTCCAGCGAGGCGATCTGCCGCTCCATCTCGGCCTGCGTCTCGTCGCTCGCGTGCAAAGTCCCGCCCAGCGAGCGCACACGCTCCCGCAGGATGGTGATGGCGCTCTCCTGCTCGCTGATAGATGTCTCCAGTTGTTCGCGCTGCTCGGCGATGCTCTTCAGGCGCTCGTCGCGCCGCGAGAGTTGCGCCTCGAACTCGCGCAACTGCCCGCGCAACTGCTCAGCGCGCTGCCCTAGCGTCGTGACCTCCTGCTTGTGAAGCGCCAGTGTCATCCGCGCGCGATTGAGGTCGTCGCCCTGGGCGCCGTTGCGCGCGGCGATCTCATCGACCTCCGCTTGCAGGTCCTCGACGCGCTCTGTCGCGAGCCGCTGGGCGGCCTCCTGCTCAGCGACACGCTCCACCGTCGCCGTCACCTCCTGCTCGATGCCCTGCGTCTCCGCCGCAAGCTGCTCAGCCACCGACGCGCTGACATGCGCCTCGCTCTCGGCGCGTTCCTGCTCGCGTTGCAGCGCCGTAACCGCTCGCGCCAGGTCCTGCGCCCGCGCCTCAGCCGCCTGAAGCGTCTTTTGCAGCTTCTCCTCGCGGGCGCGCCGCTCGCCCTGGCGCTCGGTCGCGGCGGCAAACAGGGCGCTACGCTCCTCGATCTCGCCCGACAGGCGCTCGATGTCGGCTGGCAAGCGTCGCAGGTCGCGCTCGCGTCCCAGTGCGCTGGCATCCTCCGCCCGAGCCGCCGCCGCTCCGCCGCGCATCCATGCCCGGCCGCAAACCACCTCGCCTGCCAGCGTGACGATGGGTCGCGCATCAGCGCCGTCAGCCGCCAGCCGCTCCGCCGTCGCCAGGTCGCGCACGATCAGCGCATCCCCCAGCGCCCGCGCCAGCGCCGCACGCACGCCAGCGTCCGCGCCGATGGCGTCGGCGACCAGCCCCAGCATCTCGCCGCCATCAGCGTCTGTGGCACGCCCGCCAGCCACATCCCCCCCGTCGGCCCAGAGAAATATCGCATGCCCGGCGGCGCCGTCCCGCAGCCAGGCTGCCGCCGCCCGCGCGTCCTCCACTCGCGCCACGACCACCGCTTGGAGGAACGGCCCCAGCGCCGCTTCGACGGCTAGCTCCATGCCCGGTGTGACGCTGATGAGCTGCGAGACGACGCCGAGCAACGCGGGGCGCTCAGCCTCTGGCGCGCGGAGCAGCGCCTGCGCTCCCACGCCGAGTCCATCGAGATTGCGGCGCCACTCCTCCAGCAGCGCCAGACGCTCGGCCAGCGCCTTGCGCTCGCGCTCGGCGTCGGCGATGGCGGCGCGCAGCCGCTCGATCTCCGCTTGCCCCTCCTGCGTCTCGCGGCCCAGCGCCTCGCGCTCGGCCACCAACGCCTCGACCTCGCCGTGAGCCAGCTCGAAGGCCGCGTGTCGCTCGGCGTGCTGGGCGTTTGCGGCGTCGAGTTTGCGCTGGGCCGTCGCCACCGCGTCGCGCCGGGCCGCCAGCGCGCGGTTGCGCTCGCCAAGCTGGCGCTGCAAGCGTCCCAGCTCTGACTGCGCCGCGCCGATCCGCGCCTGCGCCTGGATGGCGTCGCGCTGGGCGCCGCGCAACTGCGCCTCGGCCCGTTCCTGCTCCTGCCGCGCGCCGTGTTGGTCGCGCTCCAGCCTATCGACCTCCGCCGCCACGGCCTCGGCCCGCCCCTCGGCCTGGGCGATCTGCGCTTCCAGCGCGCCGACATGCGCCCTCGCGACATCCACCGCCTCGATCTGCTGCTCGCGCTCTCCGCCCAGGTCGTCGCGCTGCTGGCCGAGGCTGGCCAGCCGCTCGCGCCCGACCGCCAGGTCGCGCTCAGTGGTCTGGAGCCGCCCGGACGCCTCGCCGCGCTCCCGCCGCAGCACGCCGATCTCGCCTATCAGCGTCTCACGCCGCTCGCGCAGGTCGCGCGCCGCCTCATCCTCCGCCGCCAGCGCCGCCTGCAACTCCTGGATACGCGCGCCAAGCTGCGTCTCGCTGGTCTCCGCCGCCGCCCGCGCGATTTGGAGGTCGCGCCACTGCCGCCGATACCAGACGCCCAACAGTCGCGTCAACTCCTCACGCGCGCCGGAAAACTCGTGCGCCCGCCGCGCCTGCTCCGCCAGCGGGCCGAGCCGTGGCTCGATCTCGCCCACGATATCGCCCAGCCGCGAGAGGTTGGTCTGGGTAAGGGTGAGCTTCTGCTCGGCCTCGTTGCGCTGCGCCTGGAACCCGCGAATGCCTGCCGCATCCTCGAACAGCGCACGGCGCTCGTCGGCGCGCAAGCTCAGCGCCTGATCGATCATCCCCTGCCCGACGACCGTATACGAGTCGTGGCCGATGCGCGCCTGCGCCAGCAGGAACAGGATGTCTTTCAGCCGCACGCGCTGGGCGTTGCTCAGGTATTCCGTCTCGCCGGAGCGGAAGCTACGCCGCGCGATAGCGATCTCCGTGAACTCGGAGGGAATCCAGCCGGAGGAATTGTCGAGGGACAGGCCCACCTGCGCCATCTGCATCTGCGCGCGCCCCTCGCCGCCCGCGAAGATGACATCATCGCTCTTCTTGCCGCGCAACTGGCGCATGCTCTGCTCGCCCAGCACCCAGCGGATGGCGTCAGCTACATTCGATTTCCCGGAACCATTCGGCCCTACAATGGCGGTAATGCCGGGACTGAACTCCAGCGTCGTGCGCGGCGCGAAGCTCTTGAATCCTTGCAGTTCCAGGCGCTTGAGGTACACCGCTGCCCGCTCCCTCGCGACCGCTGGCCAGCCCCATACGCCAGGCGGCATGGTATGCTGACGGTCAATCTGCCGCCAGCATACCATGCCACCTGCCCACGCTTGGAACATTTGGCCGCGACTGGCCTGCATGGGCTAGGCCAATGGGCGCCCCGCGCGCATCACGCCGATGTGGCGGCTTCCGCAGGCTTGGCCCCGCTCGCGCTATCAGGTGGCGAAACCGTGGGCGGCTCCTCGCGCCCCACCGCGCGCCGGATCGCGGGGGCCAGCGCATGCGTCACCAGCGACTGCGCCAGGGCGACAAATGGCACCGCCAGCACCGCGCCCACCAGCCCCAACAACTCGCTGCCCACCAGAATCGCGATCAACACCAGCAGCGGATCGAGATGCACCGAGCGGCTCATCACAATCGGCTGGACCAGATTCCCTTCGATCTGCTGCACCAGCAGGAAGAGAATCACCACCTCCAGCGCCTTCAGCGGGTCCACCGTCACCAGCGCCACCAGCACGGCCACCACCCCGCTCAGCCACGGGCCGAGATAGGGGATGCACTCCGTCAGCCCCGCCAGCACGCCCAGCAGGAGCGCGTATGGCACCCCCAGCACGCCCAGACCCAGCGCCGTGAACAGCCCGATCAGCAGCATGGCGATCAGCACGCCACGCACGTACCCGCCCAGGCTGCGCCCCATGTCGGCGAAGATGGTGTCCACCTCAGCCTGCGCGCGCTCTGGAAAGAGGCCCAGCAGGAACACGCGCAGGTGGGCCGAACTCGTCAGCCAGAAGACGATGATCGTGATGGTCACGACAAAGCTCAACAGCGCGCCAAACGCCCCGGAGAGCAGCGTGAACGGCACCTGGATCAACGACGGCGCCAGCCCCTGCAAGCTACTGAAGAACTGCCTGCCGAGGCCATCGATGAACGACCCGAGCTGCCCGTTGGCATGCAGAGTATCACTAGACGAGGCGATCCAGCCCTGGAGCCGCTTGGTATATTCGGGCGCGTTCGCCGTCAGCGTGCCAATCTCACTGATGAGCGGAGTCAGCAGGATCCAGACGAGAACGCCTAGCACAATGCCAGCGGCCAGCAGGACGAGCAGCGCGCCCACTGGCCGTGGCACACGGCGCTGCTCCAGTCGCAACACGACAGGCCGCGCCGCCTCCGCGATGGTGATCGCGATGAAGACGATCAGCAGGGCCGAGAGCGCCCTGGTGATGAGCAGCCAGATGATGGCCAGGCTGACGGCCACGCCCGCTATGTACCAGACCGTGCGCGGCGTGATGCTGATCGAGACGCCGCGCCTGCCCGGCTGACTCTCCGGCGCCGCCGCGCCATCTGGCGCCGGGCGCTGTGTCGGCTCCATGCGTTCATCCTTTCCACCCGCAGCCGCGCTCACCCCACTTGGCCTGGCCATGGCGCGCGGCGTCTCGCGCACAGGGTACCACCGCCGCGCGGTCAGCGCCACGTCCGCGCTCATCTGAATGGCGCAGCGAAACAGTTGACAATTCAACTGTTCTCTGGAATACTTCTGCTCGTACCACACGGCGTTTGCGACCAGAGCCGACTACCTTCACACTGGAGGGCGCCATGACCAAGGTAAACGACTACTTCTTTGGCTCCTATACCACCCCTCAGAGGCAGCGCCTGCGCGCCGTCGTCCGCAATGGGATCGAGCATGCCAGCGTCATCTCGCCTGTCGATCCGCAGCCGGGCCACGCGGTCGCACTCACCATCCTCTCCGAGGCCCGCCTACCTATTGATCGGGTCGCATGCGCCCGTGAGGGAGCGGATTCCACTCCCTGTTTTGGACATCTGGAGACCCAGACAGGGAGTGACCATGAAGACGACATCCGCTGACCACAACGCGCAGCACGACCTCTATCTGCTGCTGACCGACCTGTTCTATCTGCTGGATGACAATGACCGCCAGTTCTTCGGCGAGTATGGCCTCAGCGCCCGGCAGTTTTGGGCGCTACACCATCTCAGTGAGACTGATGGTCTGTCAATGATCGATCTCAGTCGGTTGCTATTCACAGACAAGAGCAATGTCACGGCCATCGCGGACCGTCTGGAATCCGCTGGACTGATCAAGCGGAGTCCGGCGCCACAGGATCGGCGCGTGATTCTGCTCACGCTCACGCCTGAAGGCGCCGAGCGGCACGAACAGATATTAGCCGCACACCGTGAGCGCATCCGCAGTCTGATGGGCGACGACGAGGCGGCGCTCCGGCACGCGCTGAGCATCCTTGAATCCATTCGGAGCCGATTCGAGCAGCATCTCCATCCTGGCGCGTCCCATGCGCTCGCGACCCAACCCACGCCTGCCAGCGCGAAAGCGAAGAACCGCACGCTGGCGTAGTCTATCAACAACCGCAAGGCGAGGGCGCGGCAAGCCTCACCTGGGCAGATAGCGCCGAGACAGCCGCGCGTCACGCTCATCTGGACGCCGCCGCGCGGCTCGTATATGCTACACATGGCCCGGAGCGATCTGGTGGCATGAGTGGCGAAGTGACACGGGCCGCACATCCCTGAGGAGACGCCACAGAGCATGCGCGGAGACATTCTGCTCTACCGCAGCGGCGGCGGCCCGCGCGACCGCCTCGTCTGCGCGTATACCCGTGGCCCGTTCTGCCACTGCGAGCTTGACCTGGGCGACGGCTCGACCATCGGCGCGCACTCCGAGGATGGCATCGCCTACCGCACAGAGATTCCGTCCGAGCGCATCGACACCATTACCATGCATGGCCGCACGACCGCCGAACGCATTGAGGAGGGGCTGGCGTGGGTGCTGCTCCAGCTTGGCGCGCCATTTAGCTGGGCCTCCATCGCTGACCTTGCTCTACCCGCGCCCGTCTCCACCGCGCTCTTCGGGCGCCCCAGCCTCTACAACTGCGCCAATCTCGTCGCGCGCTATCTGGAGATCGCTGGCGGCCTCACCCTGCCCTATGGCAAGCGCCCGCCGATGCTCATCACCCCCAATGACATCGCTCGCGCCGCCGGACTGCTTCCTGCCCGCAGCCTCGCCTGAGCTTGGAAAAAGCGCGATGTGCAGCAGGTGGGACGCTGCCTCATAACATACCCGCCTGGGATGTTGGCGCTCGTTGCGCCCCCTCACCCCAACCCCTCGCCCTCTGGGAGAGGTACTTTCTGATTCCCCTCGCCCTCTGGGAGAGGGGCCAGGGGTGAGGGTTTGACGCAACGACAACGACCGCAGCGGACATGTTATCAGCGCCGAGTCGCGGCCACAGCTGCTCCGCCGGGCGTGGCGACGAGCAACCAGCCGCGCGCGGGGTCGCCAGGGCCGACACGCCGAAGACATCGCATGGTACAGTGGGGATACTGAAAGGAGACAGGGGATGCAGTATCATCTGAACGGTTTCCATCCTGGAAATCCAGATATTGCGGAACCTGTGGACGATGCCGGTAGCCAGTCCACCAGCGTGGATGTGCTGATCATCGGTTGCGGGCCGGCAGGGCTAACGCTTGCGGCGCAACTTTCAGCGTTTCCCCACATCAGGACCAGGATCACCGAGCAGTTGCCCGGCCCTCTTCAGATCGGCCGAGCCGATGGCATCGCCTGTCGATCAATGGAAATGTTCGAGGCATTTGGATTTGCTGAAAAGATCGCCCGAGAAGCCTATTGGGTGAACGAAACCACCTTCTGGCGCTCTGGCGCGGACAAACAGGGTATCGTTCGGGCTGATCGAATCCAGGATGTCGAAGATGACTTATCTGAAATGCCGCATGTCATTCTGAGCCAGGCCCGGGTGCATGACGCTTATCTCGAATTGATGAAGAACTCGCCACGCCGACTGATCCCCGACTATAACCGCCGCCTGATCGATCTCGTGATGACTGATGATTCCGTCTATCCACTGACGGCCACGTTTGACTGCCTGGAGGACGGCAGGCAGGGGCAAACAGAGCGCATTCACGCCAGTTACGTCGTGGGCTGTGATGGCGCGCGCAGCGCTGTCCGTGAATTGCTGGGATATACCTTGCAAGGCGAGGCGGCTCGGCAGCTTTGGGGTGTCATGGACATACTGCCAATCACCGATTTTCCAGACATCCGTTTGAAGAGCGCGGTCCAGTCCGCCACGGGGGGAAGCCTCCTACTCATTCCGCGCGAAGGCGGCTACATGGTACGGATGTATATTGAACTGGATGAACTGCATGGTGATGAACGCGCCGCTGACCGCAAAGTGACACCAGACATCCTCCTCGCGCGAGCGAACGCGATCCTCTATCCTTACACATTGACGCTGCGAGAGGTCGCCTGGTGCTCGGCCTACGAGATTGGCCAGCGACTCTGCGACGCCTTCGACGACGTACCAGAGAGTGAGCGAGCGATCCGCTCACCCCGGATATTCATCGCCGGTGACGCTTGCCATACCCACAGCCCGAAAGCGGGGCAAGGGATGAACGTCTCTATGGCCGACACCTTCAACCTGGGCTGGAAGCTGGCCTCCGTCATTGGCGGCAGATCGCATCCCAGACTCTTGCACACCTACGCCGCTGAGCGCTATGCCAAGGCCAAAGAACTCATCGACTTCGACCGCGATATGGCAAAACTGTTCAGCGCGCGCGCTGACGATGGGGCAGTGTCGGAAGAATTCGAGCGCTACTTCAGGAAACATGACCGCTATACGGCAGGGGTTGAGACCCGCTATGGCCCGTCACTGATTGTCACGTCAAACACCTATCAGCGGTTGGCGAGCGAACTGACCATTGGAATGCGGTTTCATTCGGCCCCGGTCATTCGTCTGGCCGATGCGAAGCAGATCCAATTGGGCCACATTCTCAAGGCCGATGGGCGCTGGCGCCTGATCGCTTTTGCCCCTGCTCACGATACAGGTCTGCCAGACGGGGAAGTCGCCGCGCTTTGCGCATTCCTGCAACATGATGCGCAGTCGCCGGTACGGCGCTTCACGCCACAGGAAGTCGACATCGATACGATCTTTGATGTGCGAGCCGTCTTCCAGCGAGGGCATCGTGATCTGGCGGTTGAGACGATGCCGCCTCTCCTGCTACCCTCCAAGGGACGGTATGGCCTGATCGATTACGAGAAAGTCTTCTGCCCTGATCTCAAGAGTGGCCGTGACATATTCGACATGCGTGGCATCGACCGCCAGGCTGGGGCGCTCCTCATTGTCCGGCCCGATCAGTATGTCGCAAGTGTGATGCCCTTACAGGCCCGCGAATCGCTGACCGAATTCTTCGCTGGTTTTATGGTTGACGCTCAGCGCTGAAGTTGTAGAAAAGCCATGAAAAGAGCCTCCAGAACTAGTCTGGAGGCATTGGAGCGGGAGACGGGATTCGAACCCGCGACCCATTGCTTGGGAAGCAATTGCGCTACCACTGCGCCACTCCCGCACGGAGCATCTGAAGTATAGGCGCCTGCGCTGGCCGCTGTCAAGGCGCGCTGGGCGTCCGCGTCGGCTGGCCACCAGCTATCGTCGCTACCTGCGCCCGCTTCCACTCGCCAGCCCGCGCCAGCAACTCGCGGGCGTTGGCGCGGGCAGCGGCGGTCGCGGTCCCGCCGAGCAGCTGGCTGAGCTCCTCCACACGCGCCGCGCCATCCAGTGGCGTAACCTCGGTGGTCGTGCGCCCGTCGCGCAGCCCCTTCGCCACCTGAAAGTGACGGTCGCCCAGCGCCGCAATCTGCGCCAGATGCGTGATGCAGAGCGCCTGATGCGTGCGGCCCAGTCCCCAGAGCTTCTCGCCGACCACCTGTCCGGCGCGCCCGCTGATGCCCGCGTCGATCTCATCGAAGATCAGCACGGGCGTGGCGTCGGCGTGCGCCAGAATGGTCTTGAGCGCGAGCATCAGGCGCGAGGTTTCGCCGCCGGAAGCGGTGCGCGCCAGCGCCTTGAAGCCCTCGCCCGGATTCGGCGCGATCAGAAACTCCACCTGGTCCACGCCCGTCGCGGTGAAGGCGTAGCGCGTTTCGCTCTCACCTTCTGGCACAGGCGCGCCATCGGGGTCGGGGCGCTGGACGATGCGCGTCTCGAAGCGGGCCTTGCGCATGTTCAGGTCGTCTAGTTGGCGCTCCATCGCCTGCGCCAGGTCCGCGCCCGCCGTGCGCCGCCGCTGCGAGAGCCGTCCCGCCGCCACGCCGATCCGCTGGCGCAGCGCCTGCTCGCGCGCCTCCAGCTCCGCCGCGCGCTCCTCGCGATGGGTCAGGCCATCCAACTCGCGCCCGGCCTCCTCCGCAAACGCCAGTATCTCCTCGATGGTCGCGCCATACTTGCGGCGCAAACGGCTAATGAGGTCGAGCCGCTCCTCCACCTCGGCCTGCCGCGCGGGGTCCGCCGCCACCTGGTCCTGATAGTCGCGCGTCGCTGCCGAGACATCCTCCAGCGTGAAGATCGCCGCGTCCAGCGCGTCGCGTTGCGCCGCTAGCGTATCGTCCAGCCGCAGCAGGTCGGCCAGCGCGCGTTGGGCCGTCGCCAGCAGATCGAGCGCGCCTGCGCCGCCGTCCTCGTCGCCATGCAGCGCGGCGTGCGCCATCGCCGTCAACTCGCCCAGCCGCTCGGCGTTCGCCAGCATCCGCCGCTCGCGCTCCAACTCCTCCAGCTCGCCAGGGATGAGTCGCGCCGCCGCAATCTCCTCCACCTGATAGCGCAGCAATTCGATGCGCCGCTCGATCTCGCGCTCGTCGCTGCGCAAGCGCTCCAGTTCGCGGCGGGTCGCGCGCCAGTCGGCGTAGAGCGCCGCTACCTCCTCGCGGGCGCTGTCCAACCCAGCGTAGCGGTCGAGGTAGAAGATGTGCCGCTCCGGACGCAACAGCGTGAGGTGCGCGCCCTGCCCGTGGATGTCCACCAGCCCCACGGCGAGGCGCTGGAGGGCCGAGAGCGGCGCGATGCGGCCATTGACCCGCGCCACGCTGCGCCCGCCCGCCGTGATCTCGCGGCTGAGGATGAGCTGGCCATCCTCCGGCTCGGCGCCCAGTTCCGCCAGCAGCGCTACCAGCGCGCCCGCGCCCTCGGCGTCTCCGTCGGCGCCCTCATCGCCGCTGGCCGCCGACCGCTGGCCCGGCGCATCGGCTTGAGCCAGCAGCGCCGCGACATCGAAGACGCCCTCGATGATCGCCCGCTCGGCGCCCGCGCGCACGACATCGGCGCCGACCCGCTCACCCACCAGCGCCGAGATGGCGTCGATGATGATCGACTTGCCCGCGCCCGTTTCGCCAGTGAACACGTTGAAGCCGGGGCCAAGGCTCAGGCTCAGCCGCTCAATGATCGCAAAGTTGGAGATGGTCAACTCGGCCAGCATCTAGAGATTGTCCCGTAGCTTGGCGGAGAGCACACGATAGAAGTGGGTTGGCTCGCGGCGACGGAGGAACTTCGTGGTGTAGTCGCTGTTGGTGACCTCTACCCGGTCGCCGACGTTCAGCGCGTGGTTGATCTGGCCATCAGCGGAGAGCAGCGCGCCGTCCGACCCTGCCAGCAACTCCAGCGCAATGACGGCGTTCGGCTCCAGACTCAGCGAGCGGTCGGCGGCCAGGTGCGGCGCGATGGCCGTCAGCACGTTGCTGCGCACCTGTGGATGCAGGATTGGCCCGCCAGCGGCGAGATTGTAGGCCGTCGAGCCAGTGGCCGTGGAGACGATGACACCATCGGCGACGGTGGTGTTGTACACGAAGCCATCAACCCAGGTCTTGATGTGGATGACGTGTGGCTCAGCCCCACGCGCGACCACAATATCATTCAGCGCGCTGTAGTGGTGGGTCGCGCCGTGCGAGCTAAACTCCGCGCGCAGCATGCTGCGGGTGTCCACCCAGTAATCGCCGTCCAGGTAGAGCGGCAGCTTCTCCTCCACCTCGTCAGGCTCTAGCTCCGAGAGAAAGCCAACGCGACCAAAGTTGACGCCGAGGATAGGCGCGTCGGCGGGCGCGCAGACACGCGCGGCGGAGATGATGCTGCCGTCGCCACCCAGCACAACCACCAGGTCGGTCGCGCTCAGGCGGCCATCCACCGTGTCGAGCGCACGTCCAGAGAGCCGCCACACCTTGCGGCCGGACGCCTGGAGCAGCCCCACCAGCCGCTCGGACATCGCGACGGCGTCCTCGTTATGCTCCTTGTACAGGATGCCAACCGTGCGGATGGGCGCGTGCGTTTTCGCGCTCATGGCCCCACCTTTGCGTTAGTCGCCTGGCCGCCCGTCACGAGTCTGCGCAGGCCGATTCCCCACTTGCCCTGTCATGGTATGCGCGGCGCGGCGGCATGTCAAACAGCCTCACTTTGCGGCTGGCGCGGCGTCGCCGCTCGGCCCGAAGCGGCTGGCCCGGAAGCGCTCCAGCGGGAACTCTGGCGCGTCGTCCAGCGCCAGCGCCGCCAGCAACTCGCCAATCAGGACGCCGAACTTGAAGCCGTGGCCGGAAAAGCCCGCGCCCAGGATCACGGCATCGGCGCCGGGCAGGTGGTCGAGGATGAAGTCCTCGTCGGGCGACATGTCGTACATGCAGCGGTCCACCGAAGCAAGCTCCAACCCCGCCGCCGAGGGGATCACCCGCCGCAGGAAGTCGCGCACGAATGCGGTCTCCGCTTCGTCGGGCGCGTAGCCCGCGTTGGGGTCCACCGCCGCGCCGACGATGTGCGAGGCGACCTTGAGCCAGCCCGACCCCTGCAGCGGGAAGCCGTAGCAGGTCATCTCGGCTAGAAAGACCGGGAACGCGCCAATGCCAAACGCGGCAGGGTCGGCGCCGGAGAAATAGCAGACCTGCTGGCGAGTCGCGCGGATCGGCGGCTGCCACAGCCCGGCCAGCGCGTCGGCCAGCCACGGCCCGGCGGTGATGACGACGCGATCAGCCGCCAGCGTCTCGCCATCCTCCAGCGTGACCCGCGCGCCCGCGCCCGCCTGCTCCACCCGCGTCACCCGCGCGCCCTCGCGCAGCCGTCCGCCGCGCGCCGCCAGCCGCTCCGCCAGCGCCGCCAGGCACTCCGAGGCGTAGAGCATCCCGCCGCGCGGGTTCCACGTGATCGCGCTGTAATCGTCTGGCTGGAACTGCGGGAAGCGCGCCACGCACTCCGCCTGTGTGAGCCGCTCGGCGGGCAGCCCCTCGCCGCGCATCACGTCGAGGCCCGCCAGCGTCTGGCCGTCATCCTCCTGGCCCAGCGTCAGCACGCCCGTCTCGGCGTAGAGCCGCCGCCCCGTCTCACGCGCCAGCTCATCCCACAGTGTCAGGCTGCGCGCGACCATCCGCGTGTAGATGGGATGCGGCCCGTACTCGTGGCGGATGGCGCGTGAGAGGCCATGCGAGGAGGCCCACGCATGCCCAACGGTGTAGCGTTCCAGCACGGTCACATCCGCGCCACGCCCCGCCAGCGCGCAGCCCGCCGCCAGCCCCATCACGCCGCCGCCCACGACGATCACCTTCGACCCGGCCATCACGACGCCTCCTTCGTCATTCGTCCGTCACGCATCCTGCCCGCGTAGCTCGCCGCCTGGATGCTCATAGACCACATAGCGCGGCGCGTGGAAGTCGCTGGGGATAACCCACACTGGCGTCGCCTGCTCGTCGGCCAGCGTCTCGGTCCGCCCGATGTGAGTGTGGCCGCTGACCACCGCCCGCAACTTGGGCGAGCCACGCAGCCGCGCGCCCAGCGTCATATTGCCGAAGAAGGCGTTGCCATAGCCCCAGTTCGGCACATCGGCCCTGATGATCAATTGCTCGCGAAAGATCGGCACATGCGTCACCAGCAAGATGTCTTCGACACCCGGATCACTCTCCAGCGCTCCCATGCGCTTGACCAGAGCATCCGCACGCGCGCTGGCGAATTCAACATCCGACCACGGCCAATTGATGAACTTGGCGTCAGGATTCAGGAGCCGCCCGTTGGGGAGTACTGTACGCTTGAAATTGCGCCAGTATTCTTCGGTCTGTGGCGGGATGTCCTCCGCCGCGCCGGTATAATCGTACCAAGCGATGCTCCCTGCCACCGCCAGCCCGCCTGAGCGCCAGTCCTCCTCCTCCAGCCAGAGCATCCCCGCCTCGCGCGCCGCCTCCGGAAGCGTGCGCTCCCACAGCTCCTGGCTACCTGGCCCGCCTGCCCTCCAGGGCGCGCTCAGCGCCCAGACATCGTGGTTGCCGCCCAGCGCCGCAACCTGTCCTGGCAATCCCCGGAACAGATCCAGGCAGGCGCGAACGTTCGCCTCACCTTCGCCAATGTCACCCGCGATCACTGTCAGGTCGGGGCGCTCAGCCGCGATGGCCTCGACCAGCGCTGCGATCTCGTCGGCCCCGCTGATGCCCAGATGCAGGTCGCTGGTAATGACAATTCTGGTCATGTCCCGCCCTTCTCTTGCGCAGATGCGCGTGACCGCTCGCCCGCCACGCTCTTGCCATCATTGTAGCAGCCTACGCCGCGCCCGCGTGACGGTTGACCAGTAGCCGCGCCCTGAAGCATACTCAATGATGGGAGCGCATGGCTCCCCACAACCGACACGAACCACCCAATGCTCTCAGCGCGAGGAGGCGCTGTCGCATGATCGATGATGACGCCAACGCGACTGACGAGACACCAAATTACCAGCGCCTGACCGTAGAGCGGCGCGGGAGCGCGGCTTGGGTCACGCTCAACCGCCCGGAAGTCCACAACGCCTTCGATGAGGCGCTGATCGCCGAACTGCACGACGCCTTCACCCTCCTGAGCGCGGCGGACGCCATCCGCGCGGTCGTGCTCCAGGGCGCGGGGCGCAGCTTCTGCGCGGGCGCCGACCTCAACTGGATGCGCGCCAGCCTCGACTATACCCACGAGCAGAACGTCGCCGACGCGCTGCGGATGGCCGACATGTTCCGCGCGATTGACGCCTGCCGACACCCCGTCATCGGGCGCATCCACGGCGCGGCGCTGGGCGGCGGCGCCGGGCTGACCGCCGTCTGCGACATTGCCATCGCCAGCGATGATTGCCGCTTCGGCTTCACGGAGGCGCGGCTGGGCATCGCCCCTGCCGTCATCTCGCCCTTCGCCACGCGCAAGATTGGCGTGAGCCACGCTCGCGCGCTCTTCACCACCGCCGAGCGCTTCGACGCCGCCCGCGCGCTCGCCATCGGCCTCGTCCACCAGGTCGTCCCCGCCGCCGAACTGGATGACGCCATCGCCGCGACCCTGCGCAATATCCACCTCAGCGGCCCCGCTGGCGTCCGCGCGGCCAAGCGCATGGCGATGACCGTGCTGGACCTACCCGACGCCGAGGCGCGCGAGCTGACCGCCCAGACCATCGCCGGGCTGCGCGTCAGCGCTGAGGGGCAGGAGGGCATCCGCGCATTCCTGGAGAAGCGCCCCGCCACCTGGACGCAGGCCGATGAGTGAGCGCAAGCGCCA
>DASVWQ010000213.1:0-2291 GCA_036393135.1 Ktedonobacterales bacterium | reverse complement strand
AGCGCGAACATCCCGGCGACCACGTAGGGCAGCGGCGAGGCGGCCAGCGAGGGGCGCAGGCGGGCGACGAAGCGGCGGAAGGCCAGCGCGCCAACCACAGTGGCAGGCAGCAGCGTGACGGCGTTGAGCAGCGCGATCTGCACGGTCAGCCCCAGATGGGCGTAGTTGTCGAGGTCGTAGAAGTGGCCGACAACCATCAGCATCGGCGTCGCCAGCAACGAGAGGCCCAGCGAGCGCGGTGAGTACCAGTGGCCGTGGAAGTAGCTTACGTCAATCGTGTTGCTGGCGTGGATGTCGATGTTGGCGCCGCCGTGGGCCAGCGCATAGACCATATCGTAGCGGCTGAGAGTGTTGGTGCCAGCAGGCGAGAGGAAGTAGGCGTAGCTGAAGACCAGCAGCGCGGCGAAGGCCCACTCAGAGGTCGTCAGCAGGCGGGCGAAGCGGTCAACGCCGCGCAGGCCCGCCCGCAGCCAGCGAACCGCCCGCGCGAATTCCCGCCTCATGCGTGTGTCGCTCTGCGCTCCAGGAGTCGCCTGTACGCTCATTCGCCCCCGTATCCCTTGAGACTCGCGCCGCTGCGCAACACTCGACTGGCCTGCGGCGATGCGGGTCAAACAAGGCGCCCCCCATTGGACTTCCTTGCGTGAAGCTGGCAGTCAGCTCTCGATCACTTTGGATAGTATACGCCAAGACTACGCTCTGAGGCGACCGTTCGCTCACTGGTCCTGGCCAAATTTCATTCCCGCGACGCTGGTGTGCGCCAGGACGCGGGCGCCATTGCCCCAGAAAACATTCTGGCGCGCCTCGTCGCTCCAGCCGTCCAGCCGCAAGAATTCGGCCATCCAGCGGTCGGGGGTGATGAAGGGGTAGTCAGAGCCGAAGAGGAACTTGTGGTTCAGCCGACCCGCCGCCTCGCGTAGCAGCGCCTCCGGGATGTATTTCGGCGACCAGCCAGAGAGGTCGTTGTAGACGTTGGGCTTGTGCTGAAGGATGGCGATCATCTCCTGCTCCCACGGCCACGAGGGGTGCGCGCCGATGATGGTCAGGTCGGGGAAGTCCACGGCCAAGCTGTCGAGGTAGATGGGGCGGGTGTAGTCGAGCTTGATGCCGCCGCCGCCGGGCATATTCGCGCCGAGGCCCGACGTGCCGGTGTGGAAGAGCGCCGGGACGCCCAGCTTCGTGATCTCGGCGAAGAGCGGCGCAAACTGGCGGTCGTTGGGATAGAACGCCTGCACGCCAGGATGGAACTTCATCCCTGAGAGGCCCAACTCGCGGATGGCCCGCTGCGCCTCGGTGATGGCGCGGTCGCCCTTGTGCGGGTCTACGCTGGCGAACCCGATGAACTGCTGGGGGTAGCGACGGACGATCTCAGCGACAGTGTCGTTTCGCAGTGGTTTCTGGCCGGTTGCGGTCTCGGCGTCCCAGGCGAGCAGCACGCCGACCATATCCTGCGCGGCGTAGTAGTCGGCCATCTCCTGGATGTCGCGCAACTTGACCTCGCGGCGGAAGAACGCCTCGGCCCCGGCGCGATACTTGCCGATGGCCACATCCATGAATTCGGCGATGGGCAGGTGGACGTGGAAGTCTATCGCGCGTGGCATGGCGGCGCCTCCTTTGGCTGGTCGCTGGCGGTTCCCGCTGGCCATCGTATCACACTGGCTCCGTCGCTTCCCAGGCGCGAATGCGTGTGCCTGGAACAAACATCTCCCCATGTTCCCGTAGGACGAATCCGCACTGTGTCCCACACCATGATCGGCAGTGATAGGTATCGGCGAACATGTCAGGCGGCGAGAGTAGATGGTTGCGATTAGATTCAGTCACCTCTCCATAGAGTCGCAGCCAGTTCAGCATATCGTCGCGCGACCACTCCCGCATGAAGCGCGGCAGCCCCGGCATCTGGGTGTACAGGTCGATCAGGACGAACTCGCGCATACTTGCCACTCTCCGGCGCTCATTGTGTGGCGGCGCCTCGTCATCATACCGCTTTCCCGCTGGCGCTTGCGGTCGCGCTGGTAGCCCATCGGCGGGGGCGCGCTGGAGGCGGTCGGCGTGGATGGGCTATACTCCTCTGGAGCGGGCTAGAACAGGTGGTCGCGCGGGAGTCGGGCGTCTGAGGAGGGAGCATGCGGCAGCCGACAGGGATGGCGGGCGGGGGCGCGCAGGAGCTGATCGAGCGGGCGCGGCGCATCCTGCGGCAGGAGCAGCGCACCAGCCATGCCGATAGCGTCGTGCGCCCCGGCGGCATCGAGTCGTTCCTGGCGCGCTGGACGAGTGACTGGGCAAGGGAGCTG
>DASVWQ010000212.1:0-4309 GCA_036393135.1 Ktedonobacterales bacterium | reverse complement strand
GTGACGTAGGCTCACAATCACCCGCTACGGGCGCTCAGTCCGGTCACAATTTCGCGTATGGGGGGCTTCCGGGGTTGCATCGCTGCTGGCCACGCGCCACGATGGAAGCGCGCGTGGTGAGGTCCGCTCGCGCCGCCGGGTGGGATACGCCCGCGATGACGGAAGGACGGCTGCGATGACCGCAACGGGGAACCAGCGGGACATCTCGGGTGAAATGGCAGAGCCTGTCGGGCTGAGCGCGGATGAAGCCACCCGGCGTCTTCAGACGGAAGGATACAACGAACTGACGGCGCCCGTCCGGCATCCTCTGCTGCGGGTCGCGCTGGAAGTCTTCAAGGAGCCGATGCTGCTGCTGCTCATCGCGGCTGGCGCTATCTACCTCTTCCTGGGGGAGACGCGCGAGGCGTTGATACTGCTCGCCTCCGTCTTTGTCATCATCGGCATTACGATTGTGCAGGAGCGGCGCACGGAGCGCGCGGTGGAGGCGCTGCGCGATCTCTCCAGCCCCCGCGCGCTCGTTATCCGCGACGGCCAGGAGGCGCGCATCGCCGGGCGTGAGGTGGCGCGCGGTGATCTGCTGGTCCTGCTGGAGGGCGACCGTGTGGCGGCTGACGCGGTGGTCTTGCGCAGCGCAAACCTCTCCGCCGATGAGTCGCTGTTGACTGGTGAATCGGCGCCAGTGCGCAAGGTGGCGTGGGCGGGCGCTTCGCTGGAGCAGTCGCCGCCCGATGTCGCGCCTCCCGGCGGTGATGACCAGCCGTTCGTGTATGCGAGCACGCTGGTTGTGCAGGGACGAGGACTGGCGCGCGTGGTAGCGACGGGTCAGCGCACGCGGGTAGGCGCCATCGGTAGCGCGCTGAGCGCCGGAGAGCCGCAGCGGACCCTGTTGCAGCGTGAAGTCAACCAGCTCGTGCGCCTGCTCGCCATCGGCGCGGTCATCATATGCGCGGTGATCGTGCTGGTGTATGGGATCGTGTATGGCCACTGGATCGAGGGCGTGCTGGCCGGGCTAACCCTGGCGATGGGCCTGATTCCCGAGGAGTTCCCTGTCACGCTGACCGTTTTTCTCGCGCTTGGCGCGTGGCGTATCGCCCAGCGGCAGGTGTTGACGCGGCGCATGCCGGCGATCGAGGCGCTGGGCGCGGCGACGGTGCTGTGTGTGGATAAGACCGGCACCCTGACGCTCAATCAGATGCGCGTGGCGGCGGTTCAGGCCGATGGCGAGGAGTGGCGGCGCGAGGAGACGTCGGATGCCGCGCCTGCGCTCTCCACCACGGGACAGGCGGTCGTGCGCTGGGCGGCGCTCGCCAGCCAGGAGCAACCCTTCGACCCGATGGAGCGGGCGATCCGTGGACTTGGCGCCGAGCTTGGTCTGTCGCTGGGCGATGGTCTGACCCTGCTGCGCGAATATGCGCTTTCGCCTGAGTTGCTGATGATGACGCGAGTCTGGCGGGGCGGTGAAAACGGCGCCTACCAGGTAGCGGCGAAGGGCGCGCCGGAGGTGGTGGCCCGCGTGTGTGGCCTGAGCGAACGGCGGCAGGCCGCCATCGCCAGCGAGATCGAGACGATGGCGGCGCAGGGCTTGCGGGTGCTGGGAGTGGCGCGGGCGAGCTGGCCCAGTGGCGAGCTTCCGGCGCGCCAGACAGACTTCCCGTTCGAGTGGGTTGGACTGGTGGGGCTTGCCGATCCCGTTCGGCCAACCGTGCCAGCCGCGCTGGCGGAGTGCGCGCAGGCTGGCGTGCGCGTCAAGATGATGACGGGCGACTATCCCATCACCGCGCAGGCCATCGCCCGCGCAATCGGGCTGGAGCCTGTCGATCGCTACATCACCGGGGCGGACCTTGACCGCATGAGCGACGCCGACCTGGCTGAGGCGATCAAGACCACGGCCATTTTCGCGCGGGTGGTTCCTGAGCAGAAGTTGCGGCTGGTGCGGGCGTTGCGGGCCGATGGCGAGGTCGTGGCGATGACCGGCGATGGCGTCAACGACGCTCCGGCGCTCAAAGCGGCGGACATTGGCGTGGCGATGGGCGGGCGCGGCTCGGATGTCGCGCGCGAGGCGGCGGCGCTGGTCGTGGTGGATGACGACTTCACCTCGATTGTGCGCGCGATTCGCTCTGGCCGGCGCATCTTCGACAATCTGCGCAAGGCGATGGCGTATCTGTTTGCCATCCATGTTCCCATTGCGGGGCTGGCGCTGATTCCCGTGCTGCTCGGTTCGCCGCTGATCCTGCTGCCGGTGCATGTGGTCTTTCTGGAGTTCGTCATCGACCCGGCGTCCTCGGTCGCCTTTGAGGCTGAGCCAGAGGAGGATGACGTAATGCGTCGTCCGCCGCGCGACCGGCGCGAGCGTGTCTTCAATCTCCAGGCGGTCATGCTCTCTGCGCTGCAAGGGCTGAGCGGTCTGGCGATTGTCAGCGGCCTCTATTTCTGGGCGCTGCGCTCCGGACAAGGCGCCGACCAGGCGCGGGCGCTGGCGTTCGCGACTCTCGTCCTCGTCAACCTGGGGCTTATCATCGCCAACCGCTCCTACACACGCTCGCTGCTGGCCTCGTTCACCATTCGCAATGCGTCGCTGTGGTGGATCCTTGGCGCGGCGCTGGCGGCGCTGGCGGTCGCGCTCTATGCCCCCTGGCTGCAGTCAGTGTTCTCGTTTGGCGCGCTCCCCTGGAGCCTGGCGCTGCTCGCGCTCGGCGTCGGCGTGCTGGCCATCGGCTGGTTTGAGGCGCTGGAGCGTGTCACGCTGTGGACGTTTGCCCGCAGGCGTCGTGTCCGCGCCAGCGAGACCGTAGGCGAGACCACAGGCGAGACCGTAGGCGCGTAGACTGCTAGACGCCGCTTGCGGGTTCGTCGATGCGGGCGCCGTTGGTGGCGACCACCTCCGCGAGCCAGCGCCCGCTGTCCTTCACATGGCGCGCCTGGGTGGCGAAATCGGTGTAGACGACGCCAAATCGTGGCTCGTACCCTCGCGCCCACTCGAAGTTGTCCATGAATGACCAGACGAAGAAGCCCGCGACGGGCGCGCCGCCCGCGATGGCCTCGCGCGTAGCGTTGAAGTGGAGCTGGAGGTAGCGGGTGCGGTCGGGGTCATGGACGGCGCCATCAGGCAAGAGCGCGTCTGGATAGGCGGCGCCGTTCTCAGTGACGTAGATGCGGCCAGGCTTGTAGGTCTGTGAGATGCGCAGCAGGAGGTCGCGGAGGCCCTGCGGATAGACCTCCCAGCCCATCACGGTAAGCGGTCCGTCCGGCGTGATAACTTCCGGCAGCAGATTACCGCCTTGCCCGGCGCGCACCAGCATGCGGGTGTAGTAGTTGAGGCCGAGGAAGTCGGTTGGTGTGGCGATGGTGGCCATGTCGCCCTCGCGAATCAGGTCATCGGGCGAGCCGAGCATGCGCAGGATCGTGACGATCTCCTCCGGGTAGCGCTGGTGGTAAAGCGCTTCGAGATAGATGTCCTGCCAGGCGCCCTCGATCAGACGCATCGCCGCCAGGTCGTCTTCGCGGTCTGAGGCAGGCTCAAACGCGCCGACATTGAGGGTGATGCCCACCTCGACCGCGCGCGGCGCTGCGGCGCGGATGGCCTGGAGCGCCAGCCCGTGCGAGAGGAGCAGGTGGTGGGTGACGGGCAGGATGAGCGCGGGGTTCGTCTCGCCAGGAGCGTGCTCGCCGGTGACGTGGCCAAGCACTGTGGTCACCCCCGGCTCGTTGTGGGTGATCCAGTGGCCTACGCGGTCGCCCAGCCGCTTCGTTACTACTTCGGCATACTCGGCAAAGGCTGCGGCGGTGTCGCGGTTGGCCCAGCCGCCCTTGTCTTGCAGCGCCTGGGGCAGGTCCCAGTGATAGAGTGTGGCGAATGGCTGGATGCCACGCGCCAGCAGGCCATCTACCAGGCGCGAGTAAAAGTCCAGCCCTGGCTTGTTGAAGCGCCCGTAGCCGTCGGGGAAGACGCGCGGCCACGAGATCGAGAAGCGATAGGCGTTGAGGTTGAGCTGGCGCATCAGGTCGAGGTCACTCTTCCAGAGGCGATAGTGATCGGCGGCGACATCACCCGTCTCGCCCCGCGCGATCTTGCCGGGCGTGTGGGTGAAGCGGTCCCAGATGGATTCGCCCTTGCCGTCAGCGGTGGGCGCTCCCTCGATCTGGTAGGCCGCCGTCGCCGTTCCCCAGAGGAAGTCCGGCGGGAAGCCGCTCGCCGTTGTCGGACGCTGCTCGCTCATGCGCTCACTCCTCCCACTCGCTCGCGGACGCCCGTGAGGGCGCCGATGTCTGCCTGCCCCTGATAACGTATCACAGCGCGCGGGCCTCAGCG
>DASVWQ010000211.1:0-9301 GCA_036393135.1 Ktedonobacterales bacterium | reverse complement strand
GTGGGATCCCACTGCACGATATCCCACGCGCCCGCCACATTGTGATACTGATTGTAGTCGCAGGTTCCAGAGGCGCCTTCGTAGTTGATGCTCTGGCCCTTGTTGAGCGCCGCGACGCCATCAGCGTAGTTGTAGACCTTCGTGCCGTTGCCCTTGGCGATCTTGTCCACGTAGCTGATCCACTTGGTCGGATCCGTGGACTTGGCCGCTGTCATGGCCAGGCAGGCGATGACCACCGAATCATAGGTGTTCTGCGAGAGCGTCACTGGCTGGTTCGTGCCCCACACCTTCTGATACTGCTGCGTGTAGTAGGTCCAGGCTGGCCCGGCTGGCGGCGCGCCGTTCATGCCGGTCATCCACTTCGAGGCGTTGGCCAGGCCCATCGCTTTGGCCATGTTGATGTCAGCGCCAGCGTCGGTCAGGATGAATGGGACATTCATGTGGCCAAGCTGCTGCACATCGGAGAAGAAGGTGCTGGCGGTCTGCGGGTCGGTCTGCATGAAGATCGCCTGCGGATTGCCAGCGAAGAGCTTCTGCACCTCGGAGCGATACGAGCTTTGATGCGGCGTGACCAGTTCCTGGTCGGTGATCGCGCCGCCATGGTTGGTGAAGGCCTTGGTCAGCGGGTCCACGACGCCAGCGGCGTTGGAGGTGGACTCGAAGAACACGCCGACCTTGGTATACCCCTTCTGGATGGCGTAGTACGCCATGCCGATGGCCAGCGTCGAGTCAGACGGCGTGGTGCGGTAGACGTAGGTGTTGGTCATATGGTCGAGCTGCGTCGTGCCGCCCTCGACGAAATCAGGCAGATGCGCCGGATCAAACTGGTTGATGACGCCTTCGATCTCCAGCGATGATGGCCCAAGGATGAAGGCAGGGTTCGAGAGTTGAAGCTGTTTCAGCGCCGTTACCGCGTCCACCGCGTCGCCGCCCGTGTCGGAAAGCTGGGCATTGATCTGGTGGCCGCCGCAGCCGCCATTTGCGTTGACGTTGGCAATGCCAACTTTTGCGCCATGCAGGAACCACTGTCCGACGAACGGCTCGCGGCCGGTCATCGGGAACAGCTCACCCACGGTGATTGGGCCGGTATTCGTGCCGGCGCCGGAGCCACCACAGGCGGTCAGCAGTAGCGAGAGCGTCGCGACTATCGAGAGAAGCGCCGCAGACTTGTTGCGCATGAATCGTCCTCCCGGAAGCTGTACACAGGCGGCGTGGACTGGCCAACAGTGGCCCGGATGTGTCGCGCGCCGCGCGGGAACCGAACGTGCAGAGGAGGGGCCTTGTCCCTTATCCCCGGCGCACATCACGCCGTGGCGCTGTTCTGTGAATCTGGCTGGCTCACTCCTTTCTCTCCGCGTTCCGATTTGCCAAGGAATATGGCAGGCAGGTCGAGCGCCCGCATCTGGTCCGGCGTCCCCTCGACGCGGTTGCGTCCGGCGACCAGCACATAGACCCAGTCAGAGTTGGCGATGGCGCGCTCGACGTTCTGCTCGACCACGACAATGGCCGTGCCGCTGGCGGCGATGTCATGCGCCTTCTGCCACACGACATCGGTATAGATGGGCGAGAGGCCAGCGGTCGGCTCGTCCAGCAGCAGGGCGGCAGGCTCCAGCATGAGCGCTCGCGCCATCGCCAGCATGTTGCGCTGGCCGCCGCTGAGCGACCCGGCCTTCTTGTGCGCCGCGGCCCGCAGATCGGGGAAAGTCTCAAAGATGTGGTGGATGCGCTGGCTGAGGTCGCCTGAGAGGATATAGCCGCCCATCTCAAGATTCTCGTGAACATTGAGCGTGGGAAAGACATTCGCCTCCTGCGGCACATAGGCCAGGCCCATCCGCGCAACCTTGTTGGCAGGCAGCCCGGTCAGCTCCTTGCCATTCACCTGGATGTGTCCCGACATCGCGGGCAGCACTCCAGAGATGATCTTCATGAAGGTGGACTTGCCCGCCCCATTCGGCCCAACCAGGGTGACGATCTTGCCCGCCTCCGCGCGGATGGAGACATCCTGCACGATGGCCGACTTGCCGTAGCCGCCTGTCACCGAATCAACCCGTAAGACTTCCACGGCGTTATCCTCCGAGGTAGGCGTCCACCACATCCTGGTTCGCGCGGACCTGGGCCATCGTGCCGGTCGCCAGCGCGCGTCCGCTGGCCATCACGATCACATGGTCACAGATCTGGTCCACGATCCCCAGGTTGTGCTCGATCAGCAGGAAGGTGATGCCCGTCTTGCGCAGATCGACGATGTGCTGCGCCAATTGCTCCGCCAGCGCCGGATTGACGCCTGCCATCGGCTCATCGAGCAGCAGCAGCTTTGGGTCAGCCATCAGCGCGCGGGCCATCTCCAGCAGGCGCTTCTGCCCGCCGCTCAGGTTGCGCGCGTACTCGTCGCGCTTGTCGTAGAGGTTGAAGGTGTTGAGCAGGTCCAGCGCCTTCGCCAGATGCTGCTGCTCCTCCGCGCGCACCACGGCAGGCCGGAAGATAGCATTGAGCAATTGCTCGCCCGACTGGCGCTGCGGTGGCACCATCATGTTCTCCAGCACAGTCAGGCCGCCGTAGCCGCGCGAGAGCTGAAAGGTGCGAATCAGACCGTGGCGCGCAATGCGATAGGGTGGCCAGCGGCTGATGTCGTCCCCGTCGAAGATGACATGCCCTTGCTGGCTGGCGTAGAAGCCCGAGACGACATTGACCAGCGTACTCTTGCCCGCGCCGTTGGGGCCGATCAGCGCGGTAATCTGGCCTGCGGGCGCCGAGAACGTACAGTCGTCCAGCGCGTTCACGCCGCCGAAAGCGTGGGTGATGCCCTCTACCCGGAGTATCTCAGCCGGCTGCGACATTGACATCCTCCTGCGCCTGGGCGGCGGGCGGCGCTGGTTCGACCGGTTGATAGTCAAATTTCGCCTTGCGCTCCGGGATGATGCCCTGCGGCCGGAACCACAGCACGAGGATCAGTAGCGCGCCGACGACGATATTGCGCAGGGCGGGAACCAGGTCGGGATGGTTGAGCGTGATCGACGAGGGGATGAAGCGCGTGACCTCCTGGAACAGCACTGGCACCAGCAACGCGCCAAGCGCCGCGCCCCAGTTGTTGCCCGTGCCACCAATCAGCAACGCCGTCCAGATGACGAACGTCTCGCCCGTCGTCCAGCCGCTGGGGTTGATCGCGGTGATGTACTCGATGAGCAGCCCACCCGCGATGCCCGCGTAGAAGCAGCCGATGATCATCGCCATCATGCGGTAGAGGAAGGTGTTCTTGCCAAACGCCTCGGACACGTCCTGGTCTTCGCGGATCGAGCGCAGCGTGCGCCCGAACGGCGAGTGCTGGATGCGCCAGGTCAGCAGGAACATCAGCGCCGTGACGACGATGGAGATGCCAAGGAAGATGAACTGATAGTCGGTAAAGCCGGTGTCGCCGATCCCGTAGAGCGGCTGCGGCACGCTGCCCAGGCCATCCCAGCCGTTGAAGAGGCGGGTTGTGTTGCCCACGAAATCGTAGGTGATGACGCCGACGGCGACCGTGACGATGGCCATATAGTCGCTGCGCAGCCGCTTCAGCGCGATCAGCCCGACCACCCCGCCAAACGCCGCCGCCGCCAATCCGCCCAACAATAAGGTCAGCGGGAACGGCCACGAGAGGCCCAGCACATACGTCTGCCCGCTGATGCCCGTCGCTGGGCCGAGTGACAGCACGCCCGTGACATACGCGCCGAGCGCCATGAAGATGATCAGCGCGAAGTTCAGGATGCCTGCGTAGCCGAACTGGATGTTCAGACCCCACGTCAGAATGCTGTCGATGCAGATGAATGTCAGGATCGCGATGATGTAGAAGACGAGATTCGTCATCTCCCTACGCCTTCCCTTCTGACGCGAAGATGCCTTGCGGACGGAAGAGCAGCACCAGGACGAGGATCGCGAAGGCCGCGTCGTTCTTGTAATCCGAGGTCAGCGGCACCGCCGCGATCTCGGTCACGATCCCGATCACCAGCGCGCCCGCCATCGCGCCATAGGGCTTGCCAATGCCGCCAAGGATGACGGCGGAGAAGATGACGAACAGGAAATCGCCACCAAACGCGGGCTGGAGCGTCGTGATGTTCAGCGCGAGGACGATGCCTGCCAGCCCCGCCAGCAGGCCACTGAGGAACCACGCGACGTTCGTCACCTGCTCAGTATCGATGCCGCAGTTGCGCGCCAGCGTCGGATTGTCGGACATCGCACGCATCGCCTTGCCGATCTTGGTGTAGGCCAGCAGCCCGTGGATGCCCAGCATCGCGGCGATGGCGATGACGATGATGATCAGCTGGTTGGTGGTCAGCAGGAACGGCCCGATGCTATGCTCCACGTCTGGCGGGATGGAATAGCGCTGGAAGTCGGAGCCGAAGAAGGCCAGTAACAGATTGGCCAGGATCAGCGAGAGGCCAAACGTCACCACCAGCATGAACAGCACCGGATATTGCCGTTTGACGAAGGGCTGTAGGACGATGAGGTTCAGCACGACGCCCAGCACGCCGGAGAGGAGCGCGCCGACCAGCAGCGCGATCCAGAAGTTCCAGCCGTAGTGGGTATTCGCGATCCACGCGAAGTACGCGCCGAAGGTCAGCATCTCGCCATAGGCGAAGTTGACGTAGTTGGTCACGCCGAACTGGAGCGTCAGCCCGACTGACGCCAGCGCCAGGATCGAGGCCGTCACCAGACCGAATCCCAGCGCCTGAAAATAGATCAGCATGGTCTCATCTCCGCCACGCTTTCACGCGGCCCTGGCGGGCGCTCACGACATTCACGGGCCCGTCGGCGAAGCGCGCTTCCGCCGCGAGGTTTCGCGCCCGACACAAGGGCGCCATAGTCCAAAGAAGGGGAAGCGCCGCGCCCGGCCCCCACTGATGGGACTTCCGCCGCTCTGGCGGAGCGCAACGCGGAGCAGTGACCAGCCCGCCCGCGTCATTGGGGCACACAATATCGCAGCGGGAGTAAACAGCGTGTTAACAAGATGGCTGCGCGCGTGAACAATTCGTAAACATTGGAGGTTGCGCGCGCTGATCCGTCGGGAAGCGGCTCACCTGCCCATGCAAGGTGGCATCGGGACGAGCGCGGCCCGCTGGGCGACATCCTGGGGGAAGACGGTATAGTCGCCACCGTCGGGCTGGAGTTGGGTCACAGCCATTGGCTTATAGATGTTGACGCCCCGGTCATCGAACTTGATGCGCCCGTAGAAGGTCATCATATCGATACGCGCGAGCGCATCCGCCACCGCCGTCGGGTCGAGCGTCCCGGCGTTGCGCACGGCCTGCTGGTACACCACCAGCGCCGCCGTCGATTCCGCGACCTGATAGGGGATCTCGGTATACGAGGGGAACTGAGCGATGAAGGCGCTGGTGTAGCGCTGCGGCGTACCCCAGATGTCGTCGCCGCTGTAGTTGAGCGCACTGGTCCACTGGGTCGCGCCGAAGATGTAGTTGGCCTCGGCGCCCAGATTCGCGCGGAACGCCTGGGTGGCCGGGCCAACCGTCATGCCAACCACCTTGGGCGAGAGGCACGCCCCGTGCGCCTGCCGGGTGAAAAGGATCGCGTCCTGCAAATGCCCCGACACCAGGATCATGTCGGGTCGCAGCGCCTTGATAGCGGCGATCTGCGCGCTCATGTCGGTCGGGTTCAGCGGATAATAACTGAGATAGTTGGTCTTGAGGCCGCGCTCCGTGGCATAGTCCTGCGCGCCCGCCAGCACCTCGCGCGAGAACGGCTCATCCGATCCGAGCAGCGCGACCGTCGCGATTGCCGGGTCCCGTTGGAGCGCGACCGCGATGATGCCCCGCAGATAGTCCTTCGCCGGGCTGATGATGCTCCAGGTGTACCGGTTGCGCGTCGAGTAGATACTGTCCGCCGCGCCATGCGCCGCCACCAGTGGCACGCCGTAGCGTTCGGCCACCGGCACGGCGGCCGCGGTCAACAGCGAGCTGTACGGCCCCAGCAGAAAGTTCACATTGTCCTGGGTGATGAGCCGCTGGTAGAGTTGCGCGGTCAGCGTTGGGTTCGACTGGTCGTCATAGTAGTCGAGCGCCACGCGATAGTGGTTGGAGCCAACCAGCAGCCCGCCCTGGGCGTTGACGGTGTTGACGAAGAACTGGTAGCCGTCGAGCGTGTAGCGGCCTTCCTCCACATCGGGGCCGGTGAGCGGCGCGGTGAAGCCAAAGGTGATCGTGCCAGCGAATCCGCTCTGGCCCCCAGGTACCTGGCAGCCCGCCAGGGGGATGAGCAGCGCCAGTGCGAAGGTCGCCGTCCACCGATGTAGCCATCGCCCAGGCGCCACGCGGGCCAGCCATCCCGCCGCCATCTCCGTCAACGCTCTCGCCACGCCTGCGCTCCCATCGCTCGCTACATCCCGTCGCCGCCGAGTACGCCGCTCAGGGCGCGACGAACCGATAGCCAACAGCCGGCTCTGTCACCAGATAGCGCGGCGCAGCGGGGTCCACCTCGATCTTGCGGCGCAGACGCTGCATGTAGACCCGCAGATACTCCGACTCATCGCCATACTCCGGCCCCCAGACCCGCTGCAAAAGCTGGCGATGGGTCACGACCTTGCCCGCGTGGGTAACGAGCTGCGCCAGCAGCGCGAACTCAGTCGGCGTCAGGCGAATCTCCACGCCCTCGCGCCGCACCACTCGCCCCTCGATGTCGATCATCAGCGGGCCGAACCAGCGCACACCCGACGCGCTCGGCTCCTCATGCCACTGGGCGCGGCGCAACGACGCCCGCACCCGCGCCAGCAATTCCTCGATGCCAAACGGCTTGGTCAGATAGTCATCTACACCGAGGTCGAGCGCGGCCACCTTGTCGGCCTCCGCGTCCAGCGCCGTCAAAGCGATGATCGGCGCGGTGGAGCGCTCGCGGATGCGCTTGCAGACCTCCAGACCATCCATGCGCGGCATCATGATGTCAAGGATGATGAGGTTGGGATTCTCACGCTCCCAGGTCGCCAGCGCCTCCAGACCATTCTCGGCCTCGGAGACGGCATAACCCCTCGCGCGCAGGTTGCGGCTGATAAAGTCGCGCAGGGCGGCCTCATCCTCCGCGACGAGGACACGGTGCGACTGCGTCATCATTCGAGCGCCTCCTCTCGCGCCACCTCAGTGTGGCCAGATCATGTCACGCGAGCGTCTCAGACGCCGCGTGGCGCCTGGGCGGTAGTCTCCTGTTCAGTGGCCTCAGGCGCCACGACGGGCGCAAGTGGCAGAGTGAACGAAATGACCGCGCCAACGCCAGTGTTGCGGTTGCGCGCCCAGATACGCCCGCCATGCGCCTCCACAAACGCTTTGCAGATCGCCAGGCCCAGCCCAGCTCCTGCGCCGCCGCGACTCTGCCTGTGGCTGGCGCGGTAGAAGCGCTCGAAGACGTGCGGCAGGTCTTCCGCCGCGATCCCCGCGCCGCTGTCAATCACCTCGATCAGCGCCTCGCCGTCGCCCTCGCGTCGCGCCCGCAGCCGCACCGGCGCATCGCCGTAGGCCAGCGCATTCGCCAACAGATTATGGATGACGACCTCAATCCGCGGCCCATCCACCAGCACAGACGGAACATCCGGCGCGATGTCCACCGCTATCGCGCCCTCGTCGGCGCGCAGGCGGCGCGTCGCGTCGCCCACCAGGTCCGCCAGCTGGTAGGGCGTGCGACGCAAGAGCAGCAGCCCGGCCTCCAGGCGCGAGAGATCGAGCAGGTTAGAGATCATCTGCGCCATGCGGTCGGCTTCATCGCTAATGGTGCGCAGGAAGTGGCGCTGGTCGTCCGGCGGCCAGGTCACGTCATCCTGAAGCAGCGTCGAGGCATGGCCCTTGATCGCCGCCAGCGGTGTGCGCAGCTCATGCCCCACCGCCGCCAGCAGCGCGCTCTTGAACTCGTTGGCCTCCTCCTCCCGCGTGATGTCGCGCAGCAACAGCCCCTGCCCGATGGCCTCGCCCTCCTCGTCGCGCACCTCGAACATACGCACAGTGTAGACCTGGTCGCCGTGTTCGGGCGCCATCGCCAGCGTCCACTGCCGCTCGCCACTGACCAGCGCCCGCGCCATGTCCGCCCGGTAGCGGTCGGGCTGTGCGGTCATCGCCGCAAGCTCGGCGTGGATGTCAGCGATAGTCACGCCGCTCAGGTCGCCCTCTGGCAGCGCAATCAGCGCGCGGGCGCCGGGATTCGCATAGAGCGCCACGCCATCCGCGCTGGCCAGCAGCAGCCCATCCGCCATACTGCCCATGATCGCCGAGAGCGTCTGGCGTTCGGCGTTGGCCTGCTCGTAGAGCCGCGCGTTCTCCTGGGCGGTCTCACGCAGTCGTTCGTCGGTGCGCTCATAGAGCGCGGCATGCTCCCACGCCAGCGCGGCGTAATTGGCGAAGGTCTGCAACAGGTTGATCTCGTTCTCGCTGAAAGGGACGGGCTGGGTCCGCTGCACTTCCAGCACAACCGTGCCGACCCGCTCGGTCAGAATCGGCAGCGCAAGCACCGAGCGGAACCCCTCGCGATACGAGCGCTCTGGGAAGCTCGGGTTGCCGTCCGCCACCATCTGCATCGGTTGTCCATTGAGCAGCGCCCGCGCGACAGGCTGGGTGAGGCCCTGGCGCGAGACCTGCGTCGGCGTCAGGGTGATCGGCTCGCAGCCCTGCCAGGCCAATGTCCGCAGCCCGCCACGCTCGTCGGGCGCCAACACCGCCGCCGCCTGGACATCGAGCAGTCGCCGCACCTCGCGAATGATGTCCATGCCGACCTTTTGCGGATCCAGTGAGCGCACCACCGCATTTGACGTGACCAGCAGTGTCCGCAGCTCGGCAAGCTGAATCGAGAGGTCCCAGCGCAGTTGGCTCAGTGTGCGCGCCAGGCCACCAATCTCGTCCACCCGGCGCAAGAGCGGCGTGGTCGGGCCGACGGGCGTGGGAACGCTCGCGTTCCGCCGCCAGCGTTCCCGGCGGTCGTGGCGGGCGTAGCGTTCGGCCATCGCCGCGTGCTCTTCTGTGAGGAGGTGGAGCGGGCGCACCACCCGCCACATCAGTATCAGCCAGAAGCAGAGGCCGCCCAGCGCGAACAGTCCCGCCGCGACCGCCAGCCAGTCGCGGAAGTCGGACATCTCGCTCGCCAGATCCGAGACCGGGCGCTGCGCGATCACCGCCCAGCCCACGCCGCTGACAGGCGCCGTGCTATAGAGCCACTCTTTCCCGCTGGCGTCCGTAGCGTCCACCATCGCGTCGTGGCCCGCCAGCGCGGCGCTCGCGCCGGGGAGCAGCGGCGTGGCGAACTGAAGCAGCCGCTCGCGCTCAGGGCTGGCGATGATCTTCCC
>DASVWQ010000210.1:0-2301 GCA_036393135.1 Ktedonobacterales bacterium | reverse complement strand
GTCTGCTTCGAGGTTCCTTCCTCCTATGAGATCACCGCGCAGGGGCGCAAGCTGATCGGCAGCGCGCAGGCCCGCCCACAGGGGCAGGTCTTGCAGCATGGCTCGCTCCCGCTGACTGGCGACATCGCCCGCATCACGCGCTACCTCAGTTTCGCGGATGAGGCCGAGCGCGAGAAGCTAGCCGCCCACCTGCGCGAGCGCGCCGCCACACTCAGCGAGGTCGCCGGGCGCGCCGTGTCCTATAACGAGGCGGCGGAGGCGATGCGCGATGGCTTCGCGCGGGCGCTCAACCTGACGCTCACGCCGGACCAGCCGACGCCTGAGGAGACGCGCCGCGCCGAGGAACTGATGGCCCTGAAACAGGCGGAGATAGCATGACGATGGATGACGCGACCGACGCGAGCCAATGGCCCAGCGGAGACACTGCGGCGGCGGGGCGGGCGCGCCTGCTGCGCGCGGCGGAGGCTTTCGCGCGGGAGGCGCTGGCCCACGACAGCAGCGGCCACGACTGGAGCCATGTCGAGCGGGTGCGGCGGGTCGCGCGGACCATCGCCGAGGCCGAGCGCGCGGATGGCTTCGTCTGCGAGCTGGCTGCGCTGCTGCACGATGTCGCCGACTACAAGATCGCGGGCGACGAGGCGACCGGGCTGGCGCGGGTGCGGGCCTGGCTGGCGGCGGAGGGCTGCGACGCGCCGACCAGCGCGCGGGTGATGGAGATCATCGCCACGATGTCGTTCGCGGGGGGCGAGCGCCCGCCGATGACGACGCTGGAGGGCCAGATCGTCCAGGACGCCGACCGCCTCGACGCCATCGGCGCGGTGGGCGTGGCGCGGGCCTTCGCCTATGGTGGCGCAAAGGGACGTGCGATGTACGACCCCGACCAGCCGCCGCGCGAGCGGATGAGCGCGGAGGAGTATCGTGCGCAGCCGGCGCCGACGATCAACCATTTCTATGAGAAGCTATTGCTGCTCAAAGATCGTATGAACACACCGTATGCGCGCGAGTTGGCGGCGCGGCGCCATCAGTTCATGCTGGCGTTCCTCGATCAGTTCTACGCCGAGTGGGATGGGCGCCGCTAACGGCGGGCCAGTGTCCAGAGGGAGGATGTCACCGTGGCGAATCACAAGCACGGGCCAACCACGATTGTCGCGCTAAGCGCCGAGCCGCTCGATGTCTCCCTGCTGGAACCTTTCGCCATCGCTACCGGGCGTGTCACGGCGGCGCGCAACGCGCTGGTGCGGGTGCGGCTGGCGAATGGCGTGGAGGGCATCGGCGAGGCGGCGCCCTTCCCACCCAGCGGCGGCGAGACGCAAGAGACGGCGCTCGCGGCGGTGGCGGGGATGGTGAGCCTGCTGGAGGGCCACGACGCAGCGCAGTGGCGCACGCTGGCGCGGCGGCTGATGGCCAGCTTCGAGCATCAGGAGGCGGCGCGGGCGGGCGTGGAGGCGGCGCTGCTCGACGCGTTGACCCGCTCGTGGGGCCTGCCGCTCTACGAGTACTTCGGCGGCGCGGGGGCCACGGTCGAGACCGACATCACCATCCCCATCGAGTCGCCAGAGCATATGCGCGAGCTGGCGCGACGCTACGCCGAGCAGGGCGCCTCCACCCTCAAGATCAAGGTGGGAGCCGACCTCGACGACGACCTCGACCGGGTAATGGCGGTGGTGGAGGGCGCGCCGGACTGCGACATCATGCTCGACGGCAACCAGGGCTACACGCCCTCCGAGGCGCTCGACCTGCTCCGCTCGCTGGCGCAGGAGGACATCGCGCCGATCCTCTTCGAGCAGCCTGTCCACCGTCACGACCTCGACGGCCTGAAGTTCGTCACCAAGCGCGCAGGCGTTCCCGTGGCGGCGGATGAGGCGGTCCACACGGCGGCGGACGCGCTGCGCATCGCGAAGATGGGCGCGGCGAACGTCATCAACATCAAGCTAATGAAGTCGGGCCTGGCGGAGTCGCTGGACATCGCGGCGGTCTGTCGGGCGGCGCACATCGAGCTGATGGTTGGCGCGATGATGGAGTCGCGCCTGGGCATCATGGCCTCGGCCAGCTTCGTCGCGGGCGTCGGCGGTTTCCGCTACATCGACCTCGATACGCCAATGCTGCTGGCCTCCGACCCCTTCATCGGCGGCTACACGCAGGAGGGCATGGTCTACCACCTCGACGCCGAGGCCCCTGGCATGGGCGTCACCCTCGCCGAGCTGGACGAGAGCGACGAGGAGGAGGAGTGAGGGCTAGCGTGGGCGCGGCGCGGGCTGCCGGACGGTCAGCGCCTTGTAGAGCCGGTCCAGCTCGTCGTAG
>DASVWQ010000209.1:0-3472 GCA_036393135.1 Ktedonobacterales bacterium | reverse complement strand
GTGTAGCCCGCGCCGTCCATCGCATCGCGCAGGATGAGCAGATCGGGTAGCCAGAGCCAGACCCGGCTCAGGCCGCGCCGATACGCCTCGCCGCGCAGCAGCAGCGCCAGTCGCCCCGCCGCCTCCGAGAGGCCGTCGAGGTAGCGGACCTCCAGTTCGGGTGTCTCGTCGTCGTGGTCTTCGGTGACGATGGCGAGCGCCTGGGTCGCGCCCCACTCGTCCAGCGTGATGACCTCGCCCGCCGCCAGATGCGCGCGAAACGCCTCCTCGCTTACGCCGCTGCCCGCCCAGTGGTGAATCTCCAGCCCGCCGTTGAAGGGTGTCAGATTCGACTGCTCCAGCCAGGCCCACAGCCGCGCGAACTCCTGCGGGTCAGGCGTGGTCAGCAGCGCGTCGGGTGGTAGGGCGCCCTCGGTGGTGTCGTAGGTCTTCTCGGCGATGGTCGGGTCGAGCTCGGCGGCGCTGCGCGGTGGCGCCTGGCGAGCAGCCTCCTCGGGATCGGGCGAGAGCGCCGCGCCGACATAATACGCCAACTCCGCGACCCTGCGGAAGCCAAAGCCCTCGAAGAGCCGCTGCGAGACCTGGTTGGAGGAGTGGATGAACGCCCGCGTGACGCTGGCCTCCAGCTCGCGCGCCCGCGCCAGCGAGCGTGACACCATCACCCGCGCTACGCCCTGGCGGCGGGCCTCTGGCGCGACCCGCAGCCCCTCGATCCAGCCCTCCTCCGGCCCCGTCAGCTTCACATGGCTCAGCGCCACTGGCTGCCCGGCCACCACCCCCACCAGCAGCGCGCCATCGCGCTCCGCCAGCCAGTCATCCCAGACCCAGGCGATGTAGTCGCCCTCGTCGCCGAATGTCCGCTCGCAGAAGGCCAGCACGGCCTCGCGGTCCTCGGCGCGGGCGTCGCGCGCCTCCAGCTCTCCCTCTGGCGCTCCCTGGCTCATGCGCGCATTCCTCCTCGTCTGTGCTGGAGGTCGCGCCGCCCCGCGTGACCCTTCCCCGGTAATTTTACCGCGCCGCTTGCGTTTTGCGTGGGCCTGGGGCATACTGAGAACGTTCTCATTGAGAAAATTCTCAACTAGCGAGGCGCGATATGACAGTCGCTGAACGACTTTCTCAGGCGGGCTACAAGCTCACCACGCCGCGCAGGCGCATCCTCGATGTCCTGCGCGGGGCGACCATGCCGCTGACGGCGCTGGAGGTCGCGGCGCGCTCCGGTGTCTGCGTGGCCTCCACCTATCGTGTCCTGGCGCTGCTGGCGGAGCTGGGCGCCGTCAGCGAGACGACCGATCCCGGCGCCGAGCGGACGGGCGCGGCGGAGGCGGATGCTGAGGCGCGCGGCAGGCGCTATGCCCTCTGCGCGACGGCGGGCCATCACCATCACTTCACCTGTCGCGCCTGCCATGCCACGCTGGATGTCTCCAGCCCATCGCTGGAGACAGCGCTGGCCGAGATCGAGCGCGTGGCGGGGGTACGCATCGAGCGGCACGACATCACGCTGGGCGGCCTCTGCGCCGTGTGCCAGCGCAGCGAAGGCGGCCACGCCGCGGCGAGTGAGGGGCAGGCATGACAGCGGTTCTGGTATCCATCGGCTCATTCTTCTCCACCAGCATTGGCGGCCTGCTCGCCCTGCGTCTGCGCGCCCGCCTGCGCTATGTGATGGGCTTCACCGCTGGCGTGCTGGTGGCGCTCGTCGCCTTCGACCTGCTGCCAGAGATATTCCAGCTCGTGAACGAGCAGCGCATCAGCCCGGCGATCCCAATGGTGGCGCTGATGGTCGGCTATCTGGCGTTCTACACCGTCGAGAAGGTCACGCTGATTCACCACAGCCACGAGGCCGAGGACGGCCAGACGCTGACCACCCATCCACGGGTGGGACTGCTCTCTGCGCTGGCGCTCTCTGGCCACAGCTTTCTGGATGGCGTGGGTATCGGGCTGGGCTTCCAGGTCAGCGCGGCGGCGGGGATCATTATCGCCATCGCCGTCATCTCCCACGACATGTCCGATGGGCTGAACACGGTGACGCTGATGCTGGTCAACCATAACACCTCGCGCCGCGCGCTGCTCTTGCTCGCGCTCGACGCCATCGCCCCGGTGCTGGGGGCCATCTCGACGCTCTTCTTTACCATCCACGGCGTCGCGCTGCCGATCTATCTCGGCTTCTTCGCGGGTTTCCTGCTCTATATCGGCGCCAGCGACATCCTGCCCGCCGCGCACAGCAAGGAGAGTTCCGCCGGGACGGTGCTGCTGACCTTCATCGGCGTGCTCTTCGCCTTCGCCGTCACCCGCTTCGTGTGATAGAGTGAGCGCCGGTCTGTCATTCCAGGAGGGACGCTCAATGTGCCGCAACATCCAGCCGCTCTACAACGTCGCGCCGCCCGCCACGGACGATGAGGTCTACGCCGCCGCCACACAGTATGTGCGCAAGATCAGCGGCTTCACGCGGCCATCGAAGGCCAATGAGGCGGCTTTTCACGCCGCCGTGGAGGCGATAGCCGCGGCCTCACGCGACCTGCTCGCCGCGCTGGCGACCTCAGCCCCGCCGCGCGACCGGCAGGCGATGGCTGAGCGCGCTCGCGCCCGTTCCGCCCAACGCCGCGCTGGGATGTAAACTGGCTGCAGGCGTGGCGCCTGCTCAGGATGACGGCGAGTGACGAGCGAAAGGATGCGGCATGGCTCTCTTCAGCGACGGTCAGGCTACGCGCGCGGCGACTTTGCGAGTGTGGGAGCCCGCGTGGGCATGGCTGAGGCGGGCCGCGCGGCGGGCGGAGGTCTGGCGGGTGGCGGCGCTGATCGCGCTGGGCGCGCTGGTCCGGCTGGGGCTGCTGGCGGGCTGGCCAGCCACCGACAGCGACGAAGGCACGATGGGCCTGATGGCCCTCCACATCAACAGGCTGGGTGAGCGCCCGCTCTTTTTCTATGGCCAGTCCTATATGGGGACGATCCAGGCGTATCTGGCCGCCGCGCTGTTCCACCTCTTCGGGCCATCGCTGTTCGCGCTGCGGCTGGGGCTGCTGCTGCTCTTCATTCCCTTTTTGGTGGTGATGTACCTGCTGTTGCGCATGCTCTATGGCGCGCCATATGCGCTGGTTGGGCTGCTGCTGCTCGACCTCGGCGGTCCGGAACTGCTGCGGCCAGAGTTGCTGGCGCTGGGCGGCTATCCTGAGACGCTGCTCTTTGGCGCGCTGGCCCTGCTGCTGGCGCTCTGGCTTGCGCGGGACGCAGGCGCCGAGCCGTTGGGCTGGCAGTCGTGGCGCCGTCTCGTGATCTATGCCGCGCTGGGGCTGGTGATGGGCGTGGGCTGGTGGAGCGACCAGCTCATCTTCCCGCTGCTGCTGGTCGCGCTGGCGCTGCTGGCCATCTTCGCCCGCCGCGAGCTGCGCTGGCGTGGGCTGGCGGCGCTGGCGCTGGGCCTGCTGGTGGGCCTGCTGCCGCAGCTCCTCTATTTCCTCCATCCGACCTCGACGAATGG
>DASVWQ010000208.1:0-4019 GCA_036393135.1 Ktedonobacterales bacterium | reverse complement strand
CGGGCGCTCCTGGCGAGCCTGTGGCGAGTGTACCCCAGCGCCGCATCCGGCGGCAACGGATGCGCTGCCCTTGACAATCCGCCGTGATGTATCTATCATAACTGATGGTAGTATCAGTTATCGCACTGGGAGGGTGGCGATGAAGGCGACAGACGCGCCAGATGCGGATGTGGCGCCGACCCGTGGCGCGCGGCGCAAGAGCGAGACGCGCCGCCGTCTGCTGGCCGCCGCGCGCGGTGTCTTCGCGCGCGAGGGGCTGGAGGCCGCGACCATCGCACAGATCACCCAGGCGGCGGATGTCGGCTTTGGCACCTTCTACCTGCACTTCGCCACCAAGGAAGACGCCTACCGCGCCGTCGTCACCGAGGGCTTCGACGAACTGGCGCGGCTGCTGACGGTCGGGCGCGCGGAGGCGGTGGCGGCGGGCGAGCCGTGGTGGGAGCAGGTGCGGCTGGGTGTCTGCGCCTATTGCCACTTCGCCGAGCGCAACCGCGAGTTGTTCCAGGTGATGTTCGCGGGCGGCGCGGCGGGCATCGGGCTGGGGCATCAGCTCCAGTTGCGTTTCGCTGACCTGCTGGCCACCCAGCTTGGCGAGGCGGCGGCGGAGGCGCGAACGCGGGACGGGCAGCCCACGCCCTATCGCTATCCCGCGCGGATGGCGGCGCTGGCCACTGTCGTCACGCTGACCCGCACGACCCTCTGGTGGCTCACGCGCGAGGCTGATGAGCCAGACGAACCGCGCCCGACGCTGGATGAGTTCACCGCGACGCTAGCCCACTATATTACCGCCGCGCTCTGGGGCCAGACGCCCGCCGAGCGATAAGAGGAACGTGAGACCACGATGAGCAGCTTACACGCGACGCCTCCCGGCCCACGCGGGCGCTGGGGCATCACCAATGTGTTGGCCTTTCAGCGCGACCCACTGGCTTTCTTCAGCGGAGTGCGACGCAGCTTTGGCGACATCGCCCGCGTGCGGATGCTGGGCAGTGATGTCTATCTGTTTTCGAAGCCCGAGTACGCCTACTACTTCCTCGTGGATCACGCGCAGAACTTCACGTCGGGTGTCAACCGCATCGTGCTGAAGCGCTTCCTCGGCGAGTCGCTGCTGACGACCGATGGCGAGGTTCACCGCAAGCAGCGCCGCCTCGTGCAGCCCGCCTTCCATCGCAAGCGGGTCGAGTCCTACGCCGAGGCCATGACCGACCAGACGCGCCAGATGCTCGCCCAGTGGCGGGTTGGCGATGAGCTGGACATGGCGCAGGCGCTCCAGGAGCTGACCCTGCGTATCATCGTGCGGGCGCTCTTCGATCTCGATCTGGAGGAGCATGGGACCGAGCTGAGTCACCTCTTTGCCACAGTGGTCGATAACCAGCGTATCGGGCCGCTGGAGGAGCGACTGTCGCGCTGGGGTGTGGGGCCGGTGCGCAAAGCTGAACAGGCGCGCAAGAAGCTGGACACCTTCGTCTATGATCTGATCGCGAAGCGCCGCGTCGAGGGCGGCGACCGCGGCGATGTGCTCTCGATGCTGCTAGACGCGCGCGACGAGGATGGCGCGCCGATGAGCGATCTGGAGGTCCGTGACCAGGCGATGACGCTGATGGCGGCGGGCCACGAGACGACCTCGAACGCGCTGGCGTGGACCTTCTACTTGCTTTCGCGGCATTCCGAAAAGTACGCGCGGCTGCGGGCCGAGGTCGCGGAGGCGCTGGGCGGGCGTGTGGCCACCGTCGCCGACCTGCCTCGCCTGCCCTATCTCGACGCCGTGATTAGCGAATCGATGCGGATGTATCCACCCGCGTGGACGGTGAACCGCGACGCGCGCGAAGCCTTCGACCTGGGCGGCTACCACTTTCCGGCGGGGACACGCACGCTCATCAGCCAGTACGTCATCCATCACTTGCCGGAGGTCTGGGGCGACCCGGATGTCTTCCGCCCGGAGCGCTGGACGCCGGAGTTCCGCGCACAGCTTCCGCGCGGGGCCTATTTCCCCTTCGGCGCTGGCCCGCGCATCTGCATCGGCATGCCGCTGGCCGAGATGGAGGCGCGGCTCCTGCTGGCCACTATCCTCCAGAGCTTCACGCCGCGCGTGGTCCCTGGCTGGCCGGTGGAGTCGCGCCCGCGCGTGACGCTGCGAATGAAGCGCGGCATGCGGGTGCGGCTGGATGCGCCAGAGCGCGTGACGCCGAAGGTCGAGGCGACGCAGGCGTAACGGCGCCGAGTGGCCTCGCGTCCTCGTCTGCTCTGCATTTCTGACTTCCCTTCCCTGTGGGAGAATGTCGTTAGAGTACGCTTCCAAGAGGGGGAGGACACGATGAAGCTCTACCTGGTGGATGGGACCTATGAGCTGTTTCGCAACCACTTCGGCGCGCCGCCGCGCACGGCGCCAGATGGGCGCGAGGTCGGCGCAACGCTGGGCCTTTTGCGCAGCCTGCTGATGCTGTTGACTACGCCGGGCATCACCCATGTGGCCTGCGCGTTCGACCACGTGATCGAGTCCTTCCGTAACGACCTGTACCCCGGCTACAAGACCGGCGCGGGCGTTGACGTCAACCTGCTCGCCCAGTTCTCGCTGGCCGAAGAGGCTGTTTCCGCGCTTGGGCTGGTGGTCTGGCCAATGGTGGAGTTCGAGGCCGACGACGCCCTGGCTAGCGCGACCGCCCGCTTCAAGCGCGACGCTGCGGTCGAACAGATCGTCATCTGCTCGCCGGATAAAGACCTGGCCCAGTTGATCTCCGGAAACCGCATCGTGGGCTGGGACCGCCGCCGCGATATTGTCATGGATGAAGCGGGCGTAGTAGCGAAATTTGGCGTGCGTCCGCCATCGATCCCCGACTGGTTGGGGCTGGTGGGCGATGCGGCTGACGGCTTCCCCGGCATCCCCGGCTGGGGCGCTAAATCCGCAGCGACCGTGCTGGCGAAATACGAGCGCCTGGAGGCGATTCCAGCAGATCCGGACACGTGGGGGCTTCCGGCCATCTCGGCGGGCCGCGCCGTGCGGCTGGCTGAGAGCCTGGCGCAGCACAGGGTTGAGGCGCTGCTTTTTCGCACTCTGGCGACGCTGCGCGAGGATGCGCCAGTCAGGGAAACGCTGGCCGATCTGGAATGGCAGGGAGCCTACGAGCGACTGAAAGATGTCTGCCATCGGCTGGGCGATGACAAGTTCCCTGGGCGGGTTCCGCAGTGGCGCAAGGGATGAAGTCGGCAGCGCAATCGCGCCGGAAGGGAGGCGGCTTCGTTCCCGTTTTGAGGGCTGAGGCGCAGAATACGAACGATGTGCGTCACCGGGCGCGCCAGAAGACGCATCCTCGTACCATGGCCTCCTGAGAGGTCGCCAGATGTTGGAGGAACTCGGTCATGAGAAAAGTCATCGCCCTCGAATTCATCACCCTCGATGGGGTCATACAAGCGGGCGGCGGGCCGGAGGAAGATACCAGTGGTGGCTTTGCGTATGGCGGGTGGGTGGCGCCCTATGCTGACGATGTCATTGACGCGGTCGTGAGCAAGCAGATGAACATGCCGTTTGATCTGCTGTTAGGGCGCACAACCTTTGAGATTTGGGCATCGTACTGGCCGCATCACGCGGATGTCTGGCCGGGTGTCAATCCAGCGACCAAGTACGTCGCCTCAAATACCATCACATCGCACGCATGGCAGCCCTCCGTGTTTCTAGACGGAGATATTGCCGAAAAGGTCAGCAACCTCAAGCAGCAGCCAGGGCCGGATCTGCATGTGTACGGCAGCGCAAACCTCCTGCAGACGCTCATGAAGCATGACCTGGTCGATGCGTTCTGGCTCAAGATCTATCCGCTGACATTGGGCAGTGGCAAACGGCTGTTTGTCGATGGCGCCATCCCGGCGGCGTTCAAGGTGACGGAGAGCCAAATCTCCCCAACGGGCGTCATGCTCGTGAATTACGAGCGCGCAGGCGAGGTAAGAACCGGACGTGCAGGAGGTTGAAGTAGCCAGGCGGGCGGCGCTGTGAGGACTGCCTTCGCAGGCTAGTTCATGGTCGCCGCCTA
>DASVWQ010000207.1:0-6491 GCA_036393135.1 Ktedonobacterales bacterium | reverse complement strand
CGAACTGGCCTTCATTCCACCATTAGGGGGAGGCTGAGCGTGTCTGACACCACGATCAACGATGCGACCGAGTCGCCCGCGCCTATCATCCGCATCACCCGCGAGCCGCTGGATGGCCCGGCGGTGCATGCGCTGGAACTGGCCGTCACCACGCCTGGCGCGGGCGGCGTCGTCACCTTCACTGGCGTCGTGCGCGACAACGCGCGTGGCAAGCGGGTGCGCGAGCTGGAATATGACGCCTACCCGGAGATGGCCGAGAGCGAGTTGGCGCGCATCGCCGCCGAAACGCAGCGCCGCTGGCCAGGGTCGGGCGTCGCGCTGGTCCACCGCATCGGGCGGCTGGCGATAGGCGAGTGCAGCGTGGCGGTGGTCGTCGCCTGCCCCCACCGTGGCGAGGCGTTCGAGGCGTGCCGTTACGCGATTGACACGCTCAAGACCACCGTGCCGATCTGGAAGAAAGAGCGCTATGAAGACGGCGAGGAGTGGGTCGAGGGCTAACCCACCCGCGCAAGCGGCCTGGATACAAGCGAGAACGAGAGCGGAGCGAGAGGCATGAAATTCGGCGTCGTCGTCTTTCCTGGCACCTGGAGCGATAAGGACTGCCTGCGCGCGTTGGGGCCAGTCATGGGCCAGGAGACTGTCAGCATCTGGCATCAGGATACTGATTTGCAGGGCTGCGACGCGGTGATCCTGCCGGGCGGCTTCTCGTATGGCGACTACCTGCGCGCCGGAGCCATCGCGCGGTTCGCTCCGGTGATGGGCGCCATCCGCGAGTTCACCGGGCGCGGCGGGCTGGCGCTGGGCATCTGCAACGGCTTTCAGATTCTGCTGGAGGCCGGGCTGCTGCCCGGCGCGATGCTGCGCAACGCCAGCCTGGAGTTCCGCTGCCAGTGGACGCATCTGCGCGCTGAGAACACCGCGACGCCCTTCACCAATCTGCTGCGCCCCGGCCAGGTCATCCGTGTGCCGATTTCACATGGCGAGGGCAACTACTTCGCCGATGAGGCCGCGCTCGAAGCGCTGGAGGCCAGCGACAGCGTGATCTTCCGCTACTGCGACGCGGGAGGCGAGGTCACGCCCGACGCCAACCCGAACGGCTCACGCCGCAATATCGCAGGCATCGTCAACACCGCGCGCACCGTCGCCGGAATGATGCCCCACCCGGAGCGCTGCGCCGAGGAGCTGCTGGGCGGCGAGGATGGCAAGCTGATCTTCGGTTCGATGCTGGCCGCGCTCGCCGAGCGTCAGCCCGCCGCGCGCTAGACGAGCAGGTGGGGCGGCGTGGATATGACGCGAGCAAGCAGGGACGGCTGAAGCCGCGTCTAAGGGCGTGCACGCCACAAAGGCCGCCGTCGCGGCCTGGGTTCCGATGCCGCAATTGTTGCCAACGCGGGGCAGGACAGGTCGCGGGAAAGGCGCTCGAAGCGCCGCCAAAGACCCAGCCTGCGAAGGCAAGCTTTGGGGGCGCGCACACCCTTAGACGTGGGGGTACCCGCCTCCTCGCTTAGCTCATCCAACAGTCGCCAGAAATAGTGACAGGATAGACGCCATGACCGCGCGCGACCCGCTCGACCCACGCTTCGCCCAGGCGGTGGAGATTACCACAGCTACCTATGACCAGGCGGCCCGCGACTACGCCGAGCGCAACGAGCAGCGCATGCCCTTCTGGGACGAGCGCATGGAGCGGACGCTGGAGCTGCTGGCTGAGGCGGAGGAGCGGCGCCCGATCCCGGAGCTTGGCCGCCCCGGTGACGACATCACCCTGGAAGAATACTTGAACTTCATCCCCGTGCTGGACGCGGGTTGTGGCCCCGGACGCGACGCCCGCGCGCTGGCCGCGACTGGACTGCCCGTCCTCGGCGTGGACCTCTCGCAGGGGATGCTGGACGAGGCGGGTGAGCGCACGGCGCGGCGGCTGCCCACAGGGTCGATCCGCTACGCGCTGATGGACCTGCGCCGCCTCGACCTGCCCGACGCGAGTTGCCGAGGCGTCTGGTGCTCCGCCTCGCTGCTGCACCTGCCAAAGACGGTGGCCCCGCGCGCGATGGCTGAGCTGGCGCGCGTCGCCCGCCCTGGCGCGCCCGTCACGGTCTTCCTGAAGGAGCGCCAGCCCGACGAAGAGGCCGAGCGCTATGAACCCTACCCCACCAGCGCCGCTCCGAATGGCCGTCGCTTCTATGCCTATTACACCGCCGACGAGGCCCGCGCGCTGGTCGCTGGCGCCGGGCTGGAGCCGCTGGAAGTCAACGTTTCCGCGCAGCCCGACCACCAGGGCGACCACCGCTGGGTCTGTGTCACCGCCCGCAAGCCATAGCCGCGCCGGCTCCGCGCTGGGCCGAGAGTCCTGCCCACATACCCGCGTTTTGACGTGAGTTGGTATACTGGCGTCGTGTAGGTAAAACACAAGCGCGAGCGGTCGCGGATGAGGACATCCACAGCGATGATGCGCCACGCGCTCAGGGCAGGGGAGTGAGCGTGTCGTACCCACGGAACCGGGAGCGCGCCGCGCCCAGGACGATGCCACTGGAAGACGTGACGCTCTCCGAGAAGGTCAGCGTCTTCCATGCGCCCCGTGCGAGCGATCTGGCGCTGCTGGGCGTGCTGGTGGCCGTGCTGCTGGGCAATGGCGCCTGGCTCTGGGTGAAGATGGGCCTGGATAGCGTGGCGGGGCGCGCGGTCTTCTTCGGCATGGCGCTGCTCTGTGTCTACTGGTGCGCGGTTGTCTACATCTTCAAGCTCTCGCTGGCCGTCTGCGTCAGTCCGAGCGGCCTTAGCGTCGTGCGCGGCCCCTGGACGGTGGAGATCCGCTGGAGCGAGTTGACCCGCCTGATGGAGCGCATGCAGCCGCTCGACGGGCGGCGCTATCGCTGGGTCGTGGCCATTGCCCGCGACGGGCGGCGCATCAGCGTGCGCGAGGACGCCATCGGCGACTACGCGCGCTTCCGCCGCGAGGCCTACGAGCGCTACCGTATCTGGCGCGACCACGGCGGCACCTGGGGCGCCACGGGCAGCGGTCCCTTCATGGCGTCCGAGACAGTGCGCAGTGAGGCGCGCTGGTGGGCCGTGATCGCAGTGATGCTCGCGCTGCCGGGCGTGTATTTCGCCATTCTGCTGCCTGCGACGAATCCGCTGGGCTATGCGCTATTCCTGCTCGCGCTGCTGTGCCTGGGCGCGCTGGCGTTGGCCTTCCTGCGGCGGCGACGCTACACCGTGGACCAGCGCGGCGTCGAGGCGCGCTCGATGCTCAAGCGCTCACGTCTGACCTGGGGCCAGGTGACAAAGGCGGAGCGCACACGCACGCGCGTCGGCGGCGTCATCCTCACAGGCGTGTCGCTAGGACGGCTGGCGATTCGCCTGGCCTCGCGCGGTGACACAGGCATCCGCAGCTTCGCATGGTCGCCGCGCGTCCCCGAATACCTGACTCTGCGCGGCGGCGGCAGGCAGGCGCGCATCCGCCTGCATCGTCTGAGCCAGCCGGATGAGTTGATCGCGTGGGTCGAGTTCTACGATCAGGTGCGCGGCTCCGGCAGCGGTCAGCGGCCCCGTCCGCAGTCCGCGCCAACCTCTGGCCCGCTCTCACAGCCCCGCGCCGCCGCCGCCTCCGGCCCGCTCTCACAGCCCATCAGCGCTAGCGAGACATTCACGCCCGATATGTCGGCGCCGTCTGGCCCGCTCGATCCGTGGGGCAGCGGACGCCAGGGCGAGCCAGCACCGGCCTCGCAGCCCCGCGCCACCACCACACCCCGTTTCACCGCGCCAAGTCTGCCCGACCTCGACAACGCCCCACGCCCCTGGGGCGATGTGGAAGCGGGCGTGCGCTTTGTCGATGCCGACAATCCCAGCGAGTCCACCGTGCGCGCTGCTGGCGCGAGCGACGAGGATGCCTGGCTGCGCGAGACGAACGCCCTCAACCGGATCGAACGCAGCCCGCGAGATGACGCGCCCGATGCTGGGAACGCGGCATACACGCCCGCCGAGCCTGCCCGACCCGCCGAGCCTATCTGGCCTGCCGAACCTGCCCGACCCACCGAGCCTGCCCGACCCGCTGAGCCTATCTGGTCCGCTGAGCCTGCCCGACCCGCCGAGCCTGCCAGGACTGTTGAGTCTGTCTGGTCCGCCGAACCTGTCCCGCCTGTTGAGCCGTCGCAGCCCGCCGCGCCGCGCACGCCGAGCCAGGGGCCGCGCCCCGCGCCTGCGCCAGATGAGCAGGTTCCGTGGCGCTTTCGGCGACCGGGGCGCGCGGGACCTGGCCAGCCCGCCCAGCCTGCCGCGCCGCGCCACGACACCCGGCGCGAGGAGCCGACGCCCGCCACACCGCCCGCGCCAGGCATGCCCGCGCCAGATGATGGCTGGGCGAATCAGGCGGACGGCCACGATGACCACGATGCCTACGATGACAGCGATGTCGAACATGACAAACGCGAGTGGGACGAAGGCGAGGAGCTGGAGACGGCGGAACTGGAGTCGGCGCCCTGGCGCGACGAGAACTGGCAGCGGCCCCAGCTTCCGCGCTTCGGCCCCAGCCACGACGAATCGCCCGACCACCAGTAGCGCCGCCCTGGCCCGCTAGACAAGCGGACTACAACCAAGTACCATACGAACACGTATTCCATGTGGCGAATCCCGGAGGGGTCGAGACGCAGCCAGACTGCGAAACTGGCTGGCCCAGCAACCCTTACATCACGGAACCAGGAGGACACGCCGCTATGTCTACCACTACCCAATCGACTTCGGGGGCAAACGGCGTGAATGACGCCTCCAAAATCAATGCGTATCAGGCGCTCGCGCATCTCCCCCGCACGCTCAAGGTCGCTGGCAGGGTGCTGCGCGACTCGCGTGTCCAGTTCGTGCCCAAAGCGCTGTTCATCGGCAGCATCGCGTTCGTCCTGGCCGCGCTGATCACACCGGAGGCGCTGGCCGAACTGGTCGCGGTGGTGCCGGGTCTGGGCGACATCCTGGCGCTCGGCTTCCTGCCAGTGGATGGCACGATTGACTGGATAGCGCTGGGTCTGCTCGCCCTGAACCTGATGAAGATGTTCCCGCAGGACATCGTGAACGAGCACTTCGACAACATCGTGGCGAAGGGCAAGCCTACCGGCCCTGTCGTCGAGTCCGACCCCGTCCGGTAGCCCGTGTGGCCGCGCCTGAAGCGCTTCAGGCGCGGCCCGTCTGTGTCTGTTCATTCACTCCAGAGGACATCTCGTGCAGCGAAGCATCCTGGTGGCGCGCCGTTGGCCGCTCGCGGCGCTCCTCCTGGCGCTGCTTGGCGCGCTCCTCAGCGCGCTCCTCACTGGCTGTTCCTTCCGTCCCGGCGGCGCGCAGATCGCGTACCTGCGCGGCGACCAGCTCTGGATCGTCAGCCCGGATGGCGCCAACCCCCGCCGACTCGCGCCACACAGCGTCCTGGGCTGGGCCTGGTCGCCTGACCACCACGAACTGGTCTTCCGCTATGGCGCCAGCGAGCCAGCGCCACCCTCCGGCGCGACCTGGGCCGCGCGCGAGAATGACTCGGAGCTGGGCGTCGTCAGCATCAGCGGCGGCACGCCCACCCAGATCAGCCCCGACGCCCACGGCCAGTCGCGCAGCGACGCCTGGTGGGACCCGCAGGGCAACCGTCTGCTCTATCGCGAGTACGCGCCCGGCGCGGGCAGCGTCGCCGTCTACATCGAGTCGCAAAATGACCAGCCCGTCGGCATCGCAAGCAAGGCGATCCTGGAGGCGGCGACGCTGCCGACCCTCGCGCCAGATGGCTCGCAGGTCGCGGTGATCGATCCATCGGGCGCCGTGCGGGTTGGCCCAGCGTCGCAGATCGGCGGAGTGGTGGCGCGGGGCGCGCTCATCAGCCTGCCAGGGAACGGCATGCCCGCGCGCCTGCTCTGGCAGCCCGGCTACGATGCGCTGGTCTATCCCTCGGCAGGGGCAAATGGCGCCGTCACCCTCACCCGACTCGATCTTGCCAGCCACGCCAGCCAGCCGATCACCAGCGTCAGCGGCCTGCGCGACGCCGCCTTCTCGCCCGATGGCTCGCTGCTGCTGCTGGCCACGCCAACGAGCTTCCTCGTTTGGCCGCTGGCGGGGCAGGCGCCGCGCGCGAGTATCAACGAGGGCGACCCGCTGGCGCAAGTCTGGTGGTCGCCGGATGGCCGCTGGCTGCTGATCGAGGACCGTGACGGCGCGCGGCTGATTCGCGCAAGCGACTGGAGCGTGCGCGCGACCCTCACCTACGCCAGCCCGCTCGCCGCGCCTCAGATCACCACCGCGACCCCCTGGCGCCCCGGCGCGAGCAGCCCGTGGAGCGGCGACAGCGCGGCCTTCACCTTCGCCAGCGCCGCCGCCACCTGGCAGGGGCAGCCGCTGCCCACCCCGAAGGACGGCGCCGCAGCGGGCCTCTATGTCGCGCAGGTCACGAGCGACGCGGTCAGCGGGACGCCCACGCTGATCGCCAGCGGCCCCCTCACCGCGCCAGGCTGGAGCTGCCCCAACCCCTCCAC
>DASVWQ010000206.1:0-8790 GCA_036393135.1 Ktedonobacterales bacterium | reverse complement strand
ACCCGCGACCTTGCCCACTGGACCCGCCAGGCCGACATCATCATCAGCGCGGCGGGCAAGGCTGGCCTGCTCACAGCGGCGATGGCGCGGCCCGGCGCGGTCGTCGTGGATGTCGGCATCAACGTGCGTCCGGATGGCGGCATCGTCGGTGACGCGGACTTCGACGGTCTGCGCGAGGTCGCCAGCGCCATCTCGCCCGTTCCCGGCGGAGTCGGCCCGCTGACTCCGCTCATGGCGCTGAAACAGATGCTGCTCGCGCCGAGCGTCTGGGAGCCATCCGCCAGCGATGCGCACGACTGAGTGGCGCGAATACGCACGGCGTGTAGTCCTACCACGCATGCGAAGCGCGGGCGGTATCGTGTACTCTAAGACATGGCGGCCCGCGTGACGCGCTCCGCCGCACGACCACGGAGGGTTGATCGCCCATGCGCCGCATTCGCAGCATGCAACTCGATGTCTTCACCGACACGATCTTCAGCGGCAATCAGCTTGCGGTCTTCTTCGACGCCGGAAACCTGACGAGCGAAGAGATGCAGGCCATCGCGCGCGAAATGAACTACTCCGAGAGCATCTTCGTCCTGGCCGCCGCGAGTCCGCAGGCCGTCGCCCGCGTGCGCATCTTCACTCCGGCGGTCGAGTTGCCGTTCGCCGGACATCCCATCATCGGCGTGACCTTCGCGCTGGCTGAAGCGGGCGTCATCGGCCCTGACAACGATTCGCCGATCACGCTGGAGACTGGCGTTGGTCCGCTGGCGATTGACCTGCTCTTCAGCGAGGGCCGCCCCCAGTTCGCCTGGATGAGTCAGCCTATACCCGCGTTTCAGCCGTGGACGAGCGAACGCGCTGCGCTGGCGGCGGCGCTAGGCCTCTCCCTCGACGACCTGCGCGCTGATCTGCCTATAGAGCGTGGCTCGGCGGGCGTGCCATTCGTCTACATCCCCATCACCAACCGGACGGCGCTCAACCTGGCGCAGCCTGGCCCCGCGGTAGATGCGGCATTCCGTGACACGGAGCCGCACATCGGCGTCTATCTCTTCGCCGCGCCAGAGGCTGGGGATGCGGCCCCCTTCTCCGCGCGCATGTTCGCGGGCGGCATGGGTGTTGTGGAGGACGCCGCGACAGGCAGCGCCGCTGGCCCCTTCGGCGTCTATCTTCTCCTCCACGGCCTCATCGCCGAGGAAGATGGCGTGGCGACCGCCACCATCATGCAGGGTGAGAAGATGGGGCGTCCGAGCCGCCTGAAGGTCGCCATCACCCGCGAGGGAGACGTGGTGACGCGCGTGCGGGTCGGAGGCGCCGCAGTCGTCACCGCCGAGGGCGAGTTCCGGCTACCCGGCGCGCCCTTAAGCCTATAGTAGAGATACGCCGACATCAGGTGTCATCGATAATAGCTCAGGGAGACATCGCTTGGAGATAGCGCGCGCGCTGGCGGCGATTCCGACGCTGGAGGTCACTGGCCCGATCAGCGGCGAGATCACCTCCGTCACCTATAGCTCCGCCGAGACGCAACCCGGCGCTTGCTTCGTCGCCATTCGCGGCAAGTGGCGCGACGGCCACCAGTTCATCGGCGAGGCGCTGGCGCGTGGCGCGCGGATGGTCGTTGGTCAGGACCCTGCCCCCGCCGACTTCCCCGCCGACCGGGTGTATGCTCGCGTGGCCGATTCGCGCCGCGAACTGGGCGCGCTGGCCGCCGCGCTGTCAGGCGCGCCCTCTGAGCGATTGGCCGTCGTCGGAGTCACTGGCACCGACGGCAAGACGACCACCACCAACCTGATCGACGCCATCCTGGAGGCGGGCGGCTTCCGCTGCGGCCTGATGAGTACCGTGGACTTCAAGTGTGGCGGACGGCGCATCCAGAACAACTCGCGGTTCACCACACTCGAAGCGCCAGAGGTGCAGTCGCTGCTGGCCGAGATGGTGGAGGCCAAGACCGACTGCGCCATACTGGAGACGACATCCAGCGGCCTAGCGCTCCACCGCGTCTACGGCGTCCACTACGATGTCGCCGTCGCCACCAACATCACCTCGGAGCACCTGGAGCTACACGGCACGAAGGAGGCGTACTGGCGGGCCAAGGCCATGCTCTTCGAGGCGGTCGATCCTGCCATGCGCAAGGCAGCCGCGCCCAAAGCGCCGAAAGCCTGTGTCCTGAACGTCGACGACAGCGCCTACGAGTATTTGCGAGGCTTCTGCCACGCGCCTATCCTGACCTACGCGATTGACGCGCCCGCCGATGTGCGCGCCGAGCGGCTCGACCTGCGGGCGGACGGTACTACGTTCGACGTGCGCCTGCCTGATGGGACGGTGTTCACCATCAACACCCGGCTCGTCGCCCGCTACAACATCTCGAACTGCCTCGCCGCCATCGCCACTGGCTACCTCTTCGGCGTGCCAGCCCAGCGCATGGCGGATGCGCTCGCCAGCTTCTCCGGCGTCTCCGGACGGATGGAGCGTATCGACATGGGGCAGCCTTTCACCGTCGTAGTGGACTATGCCCACACAGCGGACAGCCTCGACAAGGTACTCGGCGTGCTGCGGCCCTTGACTGCTGGTCGTCTGATCGCTGTCTTCGGCTCGGCGGGCGACCGCGACCGGGTGAAGCGTCCGGCGATGGGCGCAGTCGCCGCGCGTGGGGCGGACTTCTTCGTCATCACCGACGAGGACCCGCGCGAGGAGGACGCGGCCAGCATCCTGCGCGAGATCGCGACGGGGGCCGAGGAGGCTGGCGCTCGCGAAGGCGAGCAGTTTCTCTGCGTCGTCGGGCGACGTGAGGGAATCGGCGCCGCCTTTGCGCAGGCGCGAGCGGGCGATACTGTCCTGCTAGCTGGCAAGGGGCATGAGCAGAGTATCATCATCGGCAAAGAGAAACTGCCGTGGGATGACCGCACGGTCGCCCGCGACCTTCTCCGTGAGCTAGGCTATGCCGGGGCGGATAGTCGCGCTCCGCAACTGGACTGAGCTTATGAAACGCCCGTTTGCTTCACATATGGCCCAAACGTCGTTACTCGCCAAAATTGGCTGCCGTTCTATCAGGTATGGGGAAGAGGATCGCTGGTCAGCAGCGGTCTACAGCCAGTAAGCGGGGAAATCAGTAATGGACATCAGATATCTGATCGCGTTCGGCGTCGCATGTCTCGCGAGCGCACTTATCTCCTTGCTGGCGTTGCTCCTGTTTCCGTGGTTTCGCAGCGGCGAACGCAAGCCAGGCGCCTTCCGTCCTGATGAGTCTTCCGGCAGCGGATCATTCCAGATCGAAGTGCGGCGCAGGCGCGCAAAGCCACGAGTCGTGCGCGTCCACTCCCGCGAGCTACCTCTCCTGGGCGGCATCGCGATGGTCGCCGCTATCTGCGTCGCCAGCGTGGTGGGGGGCGATCTACTTGGGCTGAACGGCGAGCAGTGGCTGCTGCTGGGTATCATCCTGTTTGCCACGCTGGGCTACGCGCTGGTCGGCTTCTTCGATGACGCGCGCAAGGTCCTCAAGGGCGTCGGCATCGCCGAATGGCAAAAAGGCCTCGGTGTCATGCTGGTCTCCGGCGTCGTCGCCTATCTGCTGAACCATCTCATCATCGCCAGAGATGTCACGACACAACTCGCCTACCCGCCCTATTCCCAGGCGCCTATCATCGGGGCGCTGTTTGTCAAGCACGAGCCGGTCTGGGTCGCTTTCTTCATTGTCATGACCATCCTGATCGCCAGCACGACCGCGCTGGCCGTGGACTTCAGCGATGGCATGGACGGCCTGGCGGGCGGGCTGCTGCTCAGCGCAGGCCTCGCATACGCCGCCATCCTGCTGGATGAGGGCGGCGCACAGCGCGCTCCACTCATCATCGGCGCGCTGGCGCTCTCAGGAGCGGCGCTCGGCTACCTGCCCTTCAACTGGCCCTCGTCGTGGAAGGGTGGCGCCAACGCGCGCGGCAAGCGCTGGGCGAAACTCATCATGGGCGACACCGGCTCGCTAGCGCTCGGTGGTATGCTCGCCATCATCGCCATCGTCGCCCGCCAGGAATTGCTGCTGGTCATCATCGGCGGCGCCTTCGTGCTGGAGGGGCTGTCGGCGGTGATCTCCGCGCGCACACTGGTGCCATTCTTCCGCCGCGCGCTGTTCGTGGAGCGGTTCGGCTCCTCGCGGGGCTTTCCACACACCGAGTTCCCGCTGCCCTTCCTTGCCACACCGATGCACCACCACTTTGACCTGCTCAATGTGGACCGCAGGCGGCTGGTCTACGGCGCCTGGCTGCTGGGAGCGGGTCTGGGCGTGCTGGGCATCGCGACCGCCGTCGGCCCGTTCACCTGGGAGCGCTACCTCGCCAGGCTCGCCGCCCTTGCGCTGCTGATCGCCGTCTGGCAGTCCGGCCCCTGGACCAAAGCCTTCTTCATCGGCCTGGAGCCGCCGAAAGCGGGCCAGTTGGATGCGCCGCGCCGCCTGCTCCTCTGCCACGGATCGCCATTCCGCATCTTTGGCATCCCGATGTACCGCCGCATCGATGAGGCCCAGATCACCGACCGGGTTCTGGAATCGCCCGCGGAGCAATTGCTCCTCTGGCAGCGCCTCAGCGTCTTCGATGCGCGGGCCCTGCTCGGCTATCTCTGCTACCGCGAGGGCGACTATCACGATGCCCTCCGCATCTGGGACCGCATGCCCGATGCGAACATCGATGTGCGCCCCGACATCAAGGCGCTGATCGAGGAGGTGACGCATGCCATCGCGGTTGAGCGCAGTTCGGCGCGCTTGCGGCGTCCGGCGCCCAACGCCCACCCCGACGATCCTGGCAGCGCCGCCTGGCGCTCACCCTCGCCCTCAAGTGGGATGGCGCCATCGCCGCGCCTCCAGCCGATGAACAGCTCCTCCGGGCGCCTCGCGGAACCACAGCCTGGCGATGATAGCGCGCTCTGGCAGCCCAACCGCTGGGCGGCGGCGAACGGCATCATGTCCGGCGGCGCGGCGGACCGCGATCCGGGTCGGACGTATCCACCCGTCTCAGCGACAGACTTGTCCGCGCCGACCACCAGCGAGCATCCAGCGGATCACCGCAGCATGAATGGCGCGAACGGCGCGAACGGCGCAAACGGCTCCGCGCCCGGCGCCCAACGCGCAAGCGAGCCTGAAGCGCAATAGCCAGCCAACGCACAGGCAGGCGTGATATACTCTGGCGTCTCTGTGTCGTCTCGAACATGCGGAGACGCTGAGCAACGGTTCACACGCGCCAACCAGCGCGTGTCAGCGGATACCGCCTGATCCTGGGCGACGGAGCGCGTTTCATGGCACTCACTGTTGGCATCATCGGCCTGCCCCTCTCTGGCAAGACCACGCTCTTCAACGCGCTCACCCGCGCCGGAGCGCAGATTTCCGGCTATCCCACAAGCACAGTCCAGGCGAATCGCGCCGTCGTCCAGGTCCCGGACGCGCGCCTGGACCGCCTGGCCGAGATCTTCCATCCGCGCAAGATCGTCCCCACCACCGTCGAATTCGTCGATGTGGCGGGCATCGGCCAGCTTGCCGAGGGTGAGAAGCGCGAAGGCCTCTCCGCCGAGTTCATCGGCCACATCCGCAACGCCGACGCGCTGGCGGTCGTCCTGCGCTGCTTCGAGAACCCCCAGGCGCCGCATCCCGCAGGCAGTGTCGATCCCCTGCGCGACCTCGATGACTTGATGGCCGAGTTGGCCATCACCGACCTGGCGACGGTGGACAAGCGCATCGACACGAGCGCCCGCAAGGCAAAGTCGGGCGACAAGAAGCTGGCCGAGGAGGTCGAGTTCCTGCGCCGCCTGCGCGACCACCTGAATGAGGGCCAACCCGCGTCTGAGCTAACCTTCAGCGCGCCGGAAGAGACCATCCTGAAGGAGCTGTTCCTGCTGACCGTCAAGCCGCGTCTGTATGTGGCAAACGTTGGTGAGGACGCGCTGGCGGAAGCGGCGGCGGTGGTCGCGGGCGAGGCGACCGACGCGGGGAGTGGCGAGTTGGCCCATGTGGCGGCGCTGCGAGCGCGAGCCACGGCGGATGGCGCCGAACTGGTCGCCGTCTCGGCCCGTCTCGAAGCCGAATTGGGCGAGTTGCCAGCGGAGGACGCCGCCGAATATCTCGCTTCGCTGGGCCTGCCGCCGCTCGGCGCGGACCGCGTGATCCAGGTCGGCTACACCACACTCAACCTGATTTCATTCCTTACGGCGGGCGAAGATGAGGTGCGCGCGTGGACCGTCACCCGTGGCTCGAAGGCGCCTGTCGCAGCAGGCAAGATCCATACCGACTTCGAGAAGGGTTTCATCCGCGCGGAGGTAGTCAGCTACGACGACCTGATGCGCGACGGCGGCTCGATGAAGATCGCCCGCGAGCATGGCAAGGTGCGTCTCGAAGGCAAGGACTACATCGTGCGTGACGGCGACATCATCGAGTTCCGCTTCAACGTCACGAAATAGTGTCTCGCCGCACGTCTAACTCGCCAGGTTATAGAGGCCAACGTTGCTGAATGAGCCTGAGCCGTCGGTACAGATGGCGGTCCAGCCGTTGGCATAGGTCGAATCCGTCACCGATGGATAGGCCTGACCGTTGACGAAGGGCGTCAGGCTTGTCCCGTTGAACATCAGGCCAAACGTAAAGGGATGCGGTGGCGCGCCGTTCAGCGGCGCGTCTTGCAGAACCGTCACTTTCCCCGCCGCGTCCACCGCATACACGAGGTAGTGGCTGGTCGAAGTATCGATAGCGAGATAATAGCCTGTGATGGTGTATGTCGAGCCTGTTTGCGTACCCACGCCCTGCCGCGCGCCAATCTCCGCCTTGCCCGTCTGTGGGTCCACCGTCGTCTGAATGTAGCCGTTCTGCTGACCCGCCCCTTGAGCCGAGAGGCAGGCGAGCGTGTTGGGCTTCGCGGCGGCGAGACTCACCTGGGTGGCGCCAACACAGGTCGGCGAGACGCCATCTTTACTCCACACCGGCGAAGAGGCGCCATCGCAGGTCGGCGCCGCGTTCGTGAAGACGGCGGCTCCCACTCCCGGCGGCAGCACATTTGGCGCGGTGGTTGGGGTCGGACCGGAGGGCGTCATCGTGACAGATGTAGTCGGGCTGGTCGTCGGGGCAACGCTGGCTGTGGCCTGGGCCGTCTGCGTCAGCTCGGCGTTGGCCTGGGTCGCGTTCTCCTCCGTCTGTGTCCGCTGGATGTTCAGGTAGTCGCCGACGCCAATCACGGCGACCAGCAGCACAACCGCCGCCAGCGCGGCCAACCAGAGTCGGTTCATCCCACCCAGCCCGCGCTTGCGCGCGTCGGCGCCGCCCGGCCAGCGCGGCGCAGGCGTCGTCGCATCCTGCGGCGTCGCCTGTGGGTTTGGCGGCATGATCGGGACTTCCCGCGGCTCCGGAATGGCGCCCGGTTTCGCCGCCGCCGCCAGCGCCTTGGCATACGCCGTCACGCTGCCATAGCGTTTGGTCGGATCTTTCGCCAGCGCCCGCATGATGACCTGCTCCACCGCCGCTGGAATCTGCGGGTTGAACTGGTGAAGCGACGGCGGCGTATCGTACATATGCGCGCGGGTCAGCGAGCCAAGCTCACCCTCGAACGGCGGGCGTCCCGCCAGCAGTTGATAGGTCATCACCGCCAGCGCATACTGGTCAGTCGCAGGCGAGAACTTGCCCTCGAACTGCTCTGGCGCCATGTACGTGAAGGTACCGGCGACCTGTGTGCGGGCGGTGGTGGAGTCCGGCCCACGCGCCACGCCGAAGTCGGCCAGCATCATGCGCCAGTGTCCATCCTGCTCGATGTTGATGAGCACATTGCCCGGCTTCACATCGCGGTGGACAACACCTCGATCGTGGATGTACTGCAACGCCGAGGCCACCTGCGATACGATGTCTGTGGTCATCGCCAGGTCCAGCGGCAGCGTCAGCGTGCGCCGCGAGCGCCCGCGCACCGCGTCCGAGAGCGACCCCTCCTCGGCGTAGAGCATGACAATGTACAGGTAATCATCCTCGGCGCCGCTGTAGTAGACTGGCAGGATGTTGGGATTGTTGAAGTTCGCGGCCAGGGCCACCTCGCGCTTGAATCGCTCGCGAATGTCCTCGACATCCTCGGCGTCCACAGAGAGGACGTCCGGGCGCACCACTTTCACGGCCACCGCCCGATTGCCTGCGTTGAGTTGCTCGGCGAGATACACTTCGCCCATGCCGCCCTCGCCCACGACGCGATTGAGCCGACAGCCACCCAGCTCGCGGCCCTGGAGATTCAACGCCATACAGTCCCTCCGCACCTGCGACAGCCAGCCAATCACACACAGTGCGCCATCGCGCCTTGAGTATAGCAGACTTGCGGGCTGGCGGCGCCGCAGCCCCCCATAAACCGGTCAGAAACCCGTCGTCGCACTTGTGCAATGTCGGGCCAATACTCTATACTAGGGCCATCGTACCGGCAGGGGGCAGGCGGCGAGCTGACTGGGTAGCCGGATGAACGCGCACATTTGTGACATGGTCGCTCGCGGTTTGGGGTACAATAGACTTGAGGGCGCTTAGCTCTCTGCGCTGGCAACTGGCCCAGCGTCATTGCGATGTACCAACGGCGACCATGTGCGCAGGCAAGCTTCGTCAGGGACTTATCCCAGGCGAGCATCTTCGAGCAAACGCCCCATTCGGGCGGCTGGAGGAGCAGACACATGGAGCCAGTGAACGTGTCGTCGAACGCACAGCGAACGCTCAGTGTACCTGATCAGGCAGATACGGTCGAGCCGACGGGTGACTCCTCCGAGCCAGTGAGCGAGGATTTCGTCGCAACAATCGTTCGTCTCGATCAGTCGGCCGCTGAACGCCTG
>DASVWQ010000205.1:0-3605 GCA_036393135.1 Ktedonobacterales bacterium | reverse complement strand
CACCGCCATCAGGAAGAGCGGCTGGAAGCTGCCGAAGATCGGCACGAGTACGCCTGCCAGCCCCGGCCCAATGGCGCCGGGCAGCGCGTTGGCGATGTTGAAGACGCCCATGTCCTTCGCGCGGTCGCTGGCCGAGGGCAGCACCTCTGTCAGCAGGGCGAAGTCCACCGTGAGGTAGGCGCCGAAGCCCAGTCCGACGATCACCGCCGCCACCAGCACCGCCGTCCACGAGGTGAAGAGCGTCAGCACGAGCAGCGCCACCGAGATCGTCACCGCCGAGACGATCACGAAGATCTTGCGCCGCCGGTAGCGGTCGGCCAGAAAGCCGCCAACCACACTGGAGAGCAAGATCGCGGCGACGGCGATGATCTGCGCGATGGCCACTGACGAAGCAGGGTCTCGCACCTTGACCTCGGTGCGCAGGTACTGGAAGAGCAGGCCGCCCACGGTCATGTTCCAGCCCATGTTGACGAGGAAGCGCGAGAGCCACGCCCAGCCAAAGTCAGGATGCTTGCGCGGGCTGATCCAGAAGCCCCGCAGGAAGGCCCCCCACCGGAACGGCGGGACCGCTTCACGCGGGAGCCGGGCGTCGCGCAGGACGAGACTGAAGAGGATCATCATCGCCATCAGCGTGACCGCCAGGATCACGTAATCCACGAAGATGTTGGTGATGAGGAAGCCGACGAGCGCGCTCCCCAGCACCGTCGCCACGGGCAGCGCCAGCCCGACGAAGGCCGAGACGACGCCGCGCTGCTCTGGTGGCGCTTTGTCGGGGACCACGGCGGTCAGCGCCGCCAGCGCGCCATTCACCACCGTTTGATAGAGACCGTAGCCGACGAAGAGCAGGGCGAGGCTGTTGGCGGTGGCCAGCAGCAGCAGCGTGCCGACGGTCAGCGCGCCGCAGCCGATCAGCCAGGGGACACGCCGCCCGAAGCGCGAGGTGGTGCGGTCAGAGAACGCGCCGCCAACGGGATTGGAGAAGACCGAGAGCAGGGCGCCAACAAAGAGGATCAGGCCGTTGTAGAAGATCTGCTCCGACTTCACATGGACGAAGATATCCACCTGCTCGGCCAGCAGAATGTTCGTGACGGGCTGCATGCTGAACCAGAGCGCCACATTCGCCAGGCACAGCATCAGGATGAAGCCGTAGCCGAGGCGCTTGGTCGGTGTCCGCAGCGCCTCCGGCAAATGCGCCTCCGCCGCGCTCTGGTCCACGGTCGGCGCGCCAGGCGCCGCTGTGTAGGGGGTCTCGGCCATCCGCGTCACCTCACTGCTCAGGGGCGTCGTCCGCGCCGCCGCGGCGATCCGTGCCGTGAGCATACGGGCAGGCTCCGCCGCTGTCAAGCGCCGCCCATAGCGCGCAGGTGGGGCGCGCGTGTACAATATCGGCGATTCGGGCAGGCGCTGGCGCACTGGCTGCGCGCAGCGGCGAGCGAGTGGAGGCGCGACATGGCGACCCAGCAGAGCGGCCCAGAGACGACGGCAGGCGTCCTAGCTGATAGCAATTGGCTGACCTCTGCGCAGACACGCACGCTGGAGGCGGTCTGCGCAGCGCTGATTCATCCCGTCGCGCCGCCCGACGGGGACGACGACGCCCACGGCCTCTACGCCCGCGCCGCCAGCGATCTGAACGTGGCCGCGCTGGTGGCCGAGACGCTGGGGCAGGAGTCGCCGGAGTCGCGGGCGCAGTTCGCCCAGCTACTCGATCTGCTCGGATCGCCGCTGGGCGGGCTGCTGCTGGCCGGGCGCCCGCGCGGGCTGGCGCGGCTCCCGCTGGCGGCGCGCGAGGCGGCGCTGCGGCGAATGAGCGTCAGCTCCGTGGCGACGCTGCGCCAGGGCTTCTCCGCGCTGAAGCGTCTCGCCACCTTCATCTTCTACAGCGTCCCCGGCGAGGATGGGCGCAACCCCAACTGGCCCGCCATCGGCTACGCGCCCGCCGCGCCGCCAGCCGCCGCCGAGCGGGCGCCCCGGCGCATCCAGCCGCTATCCCCGACGGCCGACCTGGAGCTAACGGCGGACGCGGTGGTGGTCGGCTCCGGCGCGGGCGGCGGGGTGGTCGCGGCGCAACTCGTCGCGGCGGGTAAGGATGTCATCATCCTGGAGAAGGGCGGCTACTACTCCGAAGCCGACTTCAACGGCAGCGAGGCGCTGATGACGCCGCAGCTCTACCTGCGGCGCGGGACGCTGGCCACCAAGGACCTCGGCATGATCGTGCTGGCTGGCTCGTGCCTCGGCGGCGGCACCATCGTCAACTGGAGTACCTCGCTGCGCACGCCGCCCGATGTGCTGGCGGAGTGGGAGCGCGACTACGGCCTGACGGGCGCTACCAGCGCGGAGTACCAGCAGGGCTTCGACGCCATCGAGCGGCGGCTTGGCGTGAACACCGAGGATAGCGTGCCGAACCGCAACAACGCGGCGCTCCAGCGGGGCTGCGCGGAGCTGGGCTACGACTGGCGGCGTATCCCGCGCAACGCCAGCGAGTGCCAGCAGCGCTGCGGCTCCTGCGGCTATGGCTGCCCCTATGGCCGCAAGCAGTCCACGATGCTGACCTACCTGCAAGACGCCGCCGACGGTGGGGCGCGCTTCGTCACGCGCTGCCAGGTGGAGCGCGTGACCACTGCGGGCGGGCGGGTGACAGGCGTGGAGTGCTGGGCGCCCGACGCGCGCACGGGCCAGCGCCGTCGCGTGCGGGTCAGCGCGCCAGTGGTGGTGGTCGCGGGCGGCTCGGTCGAATCGCCCGCGCTGCTGCTGCGCTCCGGCCTGCGCAACCCGAACATCGGCGCGCACCTGCGGCTGCATCCGGTCATCGCGATGGCGGCGTACTACGCCGAGCCGGTTGAGCCGTGGACTGGCTCGCTCCAGACCGTCCTCTCCGACCACTTCAAGGGGCTGCACGGCGGGTATGGCCTGCGCTTTGAGGTCGCGCCCGCGCACCCCGGCATGCTGGGGATGGTGACGCCGTGGCGCGACGCCGCCCAGCACAAGCGCGAGATGTCCCACATCGCCAACGCCGCGACCTTCATCGCCCTGATGCGCGACACGGGCGAGGGCAAGATCACGCTCGACCGCCAGGGCGACCCCCTCCTCGACTATTTCCCCAACGCCACCGACCGCGCGGCGCTGACGAAGGCGATGGGCGAGCTGGCGAAGATCTCGGCGGCGGGCGGCGCGACACGGGTGGCTGCGCTGCACACCCGCGAGTTGACGCTCGACGCGGAGGGCGGGCGCCCCGGCGCGATCAGCGCGGAGCGGCTGCGCGCCTTCGCCAGCGAGGCCGACCACCGAGGCATCGCGCCGAACACCCTGCCGCTCTTCTCCGCTCACCAGATGGGGACCTGCCGCCTGGGCGCCGACGAGCGGACGGCGGTAGCCGACCCGACTGGCCAGGTCTTCGGCGTACGCGGGCTATACATCGGCGACGCCAGCGGCTTCCCGACGGCCTGCGGCGTGAACCCGATGCTCTCGACGATGGCGCTGGCCGCCCATGTCGCGCGGGGCATCGTCGCGGCGGGCTGAGCGGGCAGGCGCTCAACCCCGGCGCTGGCCTTGCTCGTCGCGCTGGAGCCAGAGCGAGACATGCGCTGGCCGCATCGTCTCGTCCACCA
>DASVWQ010000204.1:0-9892 GCA_036393135.1 Ktedonobacterales bacterium | reverse complement strand
GCATCCTGCGCCGTTCTTGGTGAACTCGCTGGGCAGCTTCGGCGCCCAGTCGTTGTAGGCCCGTAAGACATCCGCCGCCGACTCGATGGGATAGAACAGGTTGCCGCCATAGACATCGCCGACGGCGTAGAGATCGCACTCTAGCGCCGTGACGACGCCGAAATTGCCGCCTCCGCCGCGAACCGCCCAGAAGAGGTCCTGCTCGCGCGCCGCCGTGACATGGCGCAGGCGTCCATCGGCGGTCACGATGTCGAAGGCGCGGATGCTATCCACCGCCAGGCCATACTTGCGCGCCAGCCAGCCCAGACCGCCGCCCAGCGAATAGCCGACCGCGCCGACATAGGGCGTCGAGCCGAGCAGCGGCGTCAGCCCGAAGGCCAGCGACTCCTTCAGCACGTCCTGCCAAAGCGCGCCCGCCGGGATGCGCGCGACCCGCGTCACGGGGTCCACGCTAACGCCCTGGAGCCGCTCGGTCAGCAGCAGCAGGCCGCCATCGCACGGCGCCACCACGCCATGCCCCGTGCGCATGATCGCTACGGGCAGCTCATTCGCCGCCGCAAAACGCACCGCCGCGATCACATCATCCACATCCGCCGCCGCGACAATCAGCGCCGGACGCTACTGGGCATGGCGGTTCCACGGCTGTCGCGCCTCGTCATAGCGAGCGTCGCCAGGGATGAAGACATCACCACGCAACGCGCCGCGCAACTCCGCGATGGTCGCGTGCGCGATGGGGTCTGTCGTCCACTGTTCTTCAAGTGTCATGCGCTCTCCCCTCCTGAGAGATGGACGGCGCCCGAACGCCACCGTTGGCGACGAGCGCCAGTCACCAAACATCGCCCCGACGCACGCGAGGCGATGTCTGGCGCATGTTCGCATGGGGGGCGCCGCTGGTCGTGGGCAAACGCGCGTAGACAGGGTGGGCAATCCTGTGTAGGACAGGCGGTGTGCTGGCTAGGAGCCGGCGGCGACTTCTTCGCAGAGCGCCTCGATGCGCGCGGCGTGGCGCTCCCAGGTGTAGGCGCGGGCGCGCTCGCGGGCGGCGAGGCCCATCCGCAGGCAGAGCGCGTCATTGCTGAGCAGGCGCTCCGCCGCGCGCTGATATTCCTCGGCGTCGCGCACGAGGAAACCCGTCACGCCGTCCTCCACCAACTCAGGCAAGGCGCCCTCACGGGCGGCGATGATAGGGCGGGCGGCGGCCATCGCGTCCAGCGCGACCAGGCCAAACTCCTCGGCATAGGGGGCGAACGCGAAGTAGCGCGCCCCAGCGTACATCGCATGCAGCGCCGCGCCAACCAGCGGCCCGCGCAGCCGCCCGCGCCCCGCCATCGCCAGCGGAGCCAGCCGCGCGCGGTCAGCGGCGGAGCCAGCGCCGATCACCTCCAGCGGGAGCGGCGTCGTGGCGTGCCACTCCAGCAGTCGCGCGACGCCCTTCTCCGGCGCGAGACGCCCGACGGTGAGCGCGTAGTCGCCGACGGTTGGTGGAATGGCGAAGAGCGCCTCATCCGCGCCCGGCGCCACGACCTCCGCCGCACGCCCGACGAAGGCCTGGACCCGCGCGGCGGTGAAGGCGCTATTAGCCAGCAGGCGCGCGGCGCGCGCGAGGGCGCGGCGGTCCAGCGCGCGGCGTAGCGCGAGGTCGGGGCGCGCGCCGCCCAGCAGATAGCGCGAGCGCATGGTGTGGATGCAGGCGATGACGGGGGAATGGCGCAGCGCCAGCAGCCGCGCGCCGAAGTTCTGCGCGATGATGGCGTCGGCGGCAAGCGGCTGGGCCAGCCAGAGGGCGGGCGGCGTGATGCGCGGCTCCAGCTCCGCCAGCTCGGGGAACGTGCGCGTGGGAGCGTAGTCGCTGGTCAGCAGCGTCACCGCGTGTCTGGCCCGCAGTCGGCGGACAAGCTCCAGCGTCGCGCGCTCGCCCCCACCCAGCGCGGTCAGGCGCGTGTGCGCGACGATGATCCGCATGGGTATATCAGGGGGTAGCGGTCGCGGCTGAAGTCGCTGTGGCGACTGGCGCTGTGGTCGGCGTCGTGGTTGGCGTCGTGGTCTGACTGTCCCCCACGTGTGGGGTGTGGGTCGGCTTTGGCCCCGGTGTGCCTTGCGACCCTCCACTGCCCTTACCGCTATTGCCACCACTGGAGCCGCCACTATTGGAGCCACCGCTGTTGCCGCCGCTATTGGAGCCGACGGAGCTCGCGCCACTGCCCGCATTCTGCCCCACATTCTGCCCTGCGCCACTCTGCGCTGGTGGGTTGGGCAGCGTCAATCCCGCCTGCTGGATCTGCGCTTGCGCGGCCTGCGTACTCGCGGTGATGGCGGCGTCGAAGCGGGTCTCGCCATGCGCGGCCGCGTGCGCCGCGCTCTGCGCCTCGGCAGCCAGGGTTGCCTGCACCGCGCGCGCCAGGCTGGCGGCGTCGGCCTCGTGGCTGGTCTGGGCCTCGGCGGTCAGCGAAATCAACTGGATGAGCGCGGCGTCGTACTGTCGCAGCAGCGCCAGCGCCTCATCTGGGCGCTGCTGATCGGCCACCGCAGTGGCCTCGGTGAGACGATGACCGGCGATCATCGCCAGCGCCGCGCCCCGGTCGCCGTCGGTCCGCGCGAGGTCGAGCTGGAACGTCTCCTCTGCGCGCTTGAGGCCGTAGAGCGGTGACTCGGGCAGCGCCTGGCCCGACGCCACCGTCGCGCCCGCCAGCAGCGCCACAATCAGCAGGAACGCGGCGCCGCCGAGCGCCAGAGCGCGCCGCAGTCGTTCGTTCGCCAGGCGGGCCGCTGGCGGGGCGGTGATAGCGAGGCGCGGCGTGACTCGCTCGCGCACGGCCCGCATCGGTGGCGCCGTGACTGCGCGCAGCCAGGCCCGCGCCCCGCGCAGCCGTCCGGCGGTAGCATGACCCGGCTCCTCGCGCATCACTTGGGCGAGTCGCTGGCCGACACGCTCGCGGGCGGCCTCCGTCTCCAGGCGCGAGGGCGCCACCATACGCAGCGCCGCGACGAGGGATAGATCTTCGGCGACGGTCTCGTCAGTCTCGGCGGCGCGACGCGCCTGAGCGTGCGGCGCCGTATTCCAGCGGTCGGCGTCGTCGAGCAGCGCATCGAAGAGGCGCGCTTGCTTGCGCTCATCCATCTCGCTCATCAGTGGCCAGCCTCATCGCGTCGAATCATTGCGCGGCGCAGCGCATCGATCGCCCGGAACTGCATCCCGCGCACGGCGCCCTCCTGCTTGCCGAGAATCTCACCGACCTCACGGGCCGACAGCCCTTCGACAAACCGCAACAGCACCACCTCGCGCTGCTCCTCAGTCAGGAGCTTCAGCGCGGCGCCCAGCTCGATGATGGTGAGCTTGCGCTCGACCTGCGCCTCCGGGCCGGGAAGCATCAGATGCATGGCGAGGCGTCGCTCACCGGAGTTCAGCGAGACATCCTTGCGAGCGCTGCGGTAGCGGTCGATCACCGCGTTGTGCGCCAGGCGAAAGAGCCACGCGGCAAACGACGAATCGCGCTGCGGCGAGAAGTTGTGGATGGTGCGCCAGGCGTTGCAGAACACCATCGAGGTGATGTCTTCGGCCTCGACGGCGTTGCCCACTTTCAGCCGCACATACCGGAAGATGCGGTCGAGATAGAGTTGATACAGTTGACCAAAGGCATCATGATCACGCAATGAGGCGCGCAAGACGAGCGCGACTTCCTGTTCCTCGACAAGCATGATTCCACCCCGCCTACATAGCCGCCCCCAGTAGAACGCCTCCAGTTGGAGTGCGTGCTGTCCCAATGACGCGGCTCCCCATTATCATGGTCGCGATGCGCGTACCTGACGCTGCGTGGTCGTATGACACAACCATACCTCAAACCCCTGCTCGCGTGCGCGCCTGGCAAGCCTGGCGGCGTCATCGAGCGCGCGGTAGGGCGAAAACAGGGATGGACCACTCCCACTCATTCTGACGAACGGCGCGCCCAAATCGAACAGCGAATCTCGCGCGCGCCTGACCTCTGGATACTGCTCCAACACTCCCCGTTCCAGCGAATTCGTCATGTGGTCGAATGACAGCGTCTCTCCAGAGCGAATCGCCGCTACCACCGCTTCAGTATCCGTCGCATCGCGATAGTCCATCGGTGCGAGCGCGCCAAAGACCTTCGCCGTGGAGACCGCGACGGGCGGCCTCACCAGTACGATCCAGAGCGGCTCGGCATCGGGCAGTGGCGTGACCACCTCGCCCCGCCCGCCAATCAGCGCCGTCCCGCCACGGACGAGATAGGGCGTGTCTGAGCCGAGCCGTCCCGCCAACTGCTCTAGCCGCTCCATTCCCAGTCCCAGACCCCAGAGCGTGTCGAGCGCGACCAGCGCCGTGGCCGCGTCACTGCTGCCACCGCCCAACCCGCCCTGCGCCGGAATCTCTTTGTGTAGCTCGATCTCCGCCGTCAGGTCGGGGCGCCCGGTCTCCGCGCGCAGCAGCGCCGCCGCCCGCGCCACCAGATTATCCGGCGCCGATAGCTCCGCCACGTCGCAGGTGAAGCGGTCGCCGCCGCCGACCCCAATCCGCAGGGTATCACTCAGTGAGATGGTCTGCATCACCGAAGCGAGCCGGTGATAGCCATCCTCGCGCCGCCCAAGCACAGCGAGCGTGAGGTTGATCTTGGCGTAAGCGGAGATGTAGACTGGCGGCACGCTGGACATCGGCGCTCCAGACGCTCAGCGCGGCCAGAACCTTCCGCCGCGGCCTCTTGTGTTCAAACAGTATACCGCGACGCTTGCATGTATGGTCACAGGCGCCCACAAGTCCTAGCCGCCCACGTGGCGCGCGCTGTGGGATACTATACACCGGGTCTCGCCGCGACTGTCAGCGCGGGGGCAGACTGCGCGCGAGAGGAGCGGCGTCGGCGTGAGCATCTTCCTGAACATCTTCGCCAGCGTAGATGGCACGCTGCTCAACGCGCTGACTGTGCTGATCGGCGGGACCCTCGGCTCACTGGTCGGCGACCGACTGCCCGCGCGCATCCATCAGGCGCTCTTTGGCGTGCTGGGCCTCTTCACCATCCTGATCGGCCTGCTCGATGCCATCACGACCAGGAATCCGCTGGTCATGCTGGGCGCGCTGCTGCTCGGCGTCATCCTCGGCGAGGCGATCAACATCGAGCGCGGGCTGGGGCGGCTCGGCGAGTGGGCGCAGAAGAAGCTTGCGCGTCCCGGCTCGACGCTCAGCGAAGCGTTTGTGACGGCCAGCCTGATCTTCTGCGTGGGGCCGCTCTCGATTCTCGGCGCGCTGGAGAACGGCCTCTCCGGCGACACGACCAAACTGGTGATCAAGGCGACGCTCGACGGCTTCGCCGCGCTGGCCATCGGCGCGACGCTGGGCTGGGGCGTGCTGCTGGCCATCGGCGTGATCCTGGTCTATCAGGGCGGGCTGAGCCTGCTGGCGCACAGTATCGCTCCCGCGCTCTACGCCAACCCCGGCGCGATCACCGAGCTGACAGCGACAGGTGGGCTGATCCTGGTCGCCATCGGGCTGAAGCTGCTGGATGTACGGGACCTGCGCGTGGCGAACTGGCTGCCAGCGCTGGTGGTGGCGCCCGCGCTGGTGGTGGCGCTGGCGTTCGTCCAGCCGCTGCTCCACTGAGCCAGCGCCCAACGCCCTGCTGAAGATGCGAAGTGAGATAGAGAGACGATGATGAGCGAGACAAACGGGATGGACAACGTGGCGCAATCTGGCGGCGCCGCGATCCTGAGCGAGCGCGGGGTGGTCGTCGCGGGGCAGCGCATCGCCAGTGTGATGAGCGATGGCCCGCGCGCGCTGATGGCCCACGCGCCGTTGATCGTGCTGCCAGACGCCGGAGCGGTCTGGGGCGACTACCGCGCCACGCTGGAACGGTTCGCCAGTTCGCGCCGCGTCTTCGCGCTCGACTGGCCCGGCTTCGGGGCGTCCGCGCGCCCCGCGCCCGCCGACTTCGCCTACACGCTCGATCACCTCGCCGAAGTCTTTGGCCAGTGGCTCGATAGCCTGGGCGTGGCGCGAGCGGTGCTGCTGGGGCATGGGCTGGCGGCGGGCATCGCGGCGCGCTGGGCGGTGGCGCATCCCACGCGGGCGCTGGGGCTGGCGCTGGTGGGGCCGCTGGGCTTCGCGGCGGCGGGCGGCGGCGCGGCGCTGGCCGGGCGGGCGTTGCGCTCGCCACGGCTGCTGCGTGCGGCGGAGCCTGCGCTGACGGCGCTCGCGCTCGGCCCGACGACCGCGGCGACCCAGGCCATCGAGGCGCAGCGGCGCGCGGCCCGCGCCCAGCCGGAGCATGCCGCATCGCTCGCCGCGCTGGTGGCCCTCTGGCGCGACGCGCAGGCCGTCCGCGAGGCGACGCTGGCGCTGGCGCGGCAGGCGCGCGCGCCGGGGCTGGTCGTGCGCGGCGCGCTCGATCCGCTCTGCGCGGCAGATGAGGCGCGCCAGGTGGCCGAGGCGCTGGGCGAGCGCGGTGGGCTGGAGGTCACGCTGCCAGAGGCGGGCCACTTCCCCGCGCTCCAGCAGCCAGAGCGCTTCCACCAGGCGCTCGAAGGTCTGCTCATGACGGCGGAAGCAAACATGCTCACCGCGAACTAGGAGCAGTCCAGGCTGGCGGGCGCCACGCCTATGAGATTGACACACCCGCTATCCTGAGAGTATCTATCAACCGGGCCGCGCTGCGTCCAGGAGGGGCGGTGTGGTGGCGGCGACTGCGGAAAGGATACGTCCGAATGTCTTGGCTTGCGTTCTGGCGACGGAATCGAGCGACGGAACCACGGCAATCTCCAGCGGCGACCTCGCGCACCCTTGGTGGGCGGCGCTTCACGCGCGGCGTTCCCTACATTCTCCCCAGCGACAACGAGGAGTTGAACCGGCTCGACTTCCAGCACTACATGTTGCGCTTCGCCATGCGAGGCAACTTCGCAGCGCCGCTTGGCAATCCCGGCTCGATCCTCGATATCGCTTGCGGCACGGGGCGCTGGGCCATCGAAATGGCGACGCTCTTTCCACAGGCCCACGTTATCGGGACGGACATCACGCCGCCGCCTGAGACGCCCGGCTCGCCACGTCCCAGCAACTTCACCTTCCTCCAGTCGAACATGCTGGAAGGTATACCCTTCCCCGACAACAGCTTCGACTTCGTTCACCAGCGACTCGTCATCGTCGCGCTGCCGACCGACCGCTGGGTCAGCCAGACGCGCGAGTTGCTGCGCGTGACGCGCCCTGGCGGCTGGGTCGAGCTGGTGGAGGGTGACCTGCTGTCCGGCGGCCCTGGCCTGGCGCGCCTGAACGCGCTGGGCGTGCAGTTGAGCCAGAAGCGCGGGATGTCCTTTGCCAACGCCGGCCGGTTGGATGAGGTCCTGCGGCAGGCAGGCGCGCGGAATGTCGAGCGGCGGCTGGTACAGATTCCTGTTGGGCAGCGCGCGGGCCGCCTGGGCGCGATGGCTGAGACCGACTACATGGCCATCCTGACCAGCATGCGCGGCTTCCTCATCGGTCAGGGCGTCATCAGCGAGCCGGAGCATACCCGCGCCCTCGCCCAGGCCCAGGCCGAGCTTGCCAGCGGGCGGCTGACGTGGCCGTTCTATGTCGCGTTCGGCCAGAAGTGACGCCGACCCTACCGGACACGAGCCGCCCCCGCTGGATGGTCTCCGGCGGGGGCGGCTGCGTGATACGCCAAGCGCATCGGGGCGGCTAGTGGGCGGCTTCGGCGGCGTCGCTGACCTCGCGCATGCGGCGGGCGGCGCGCTCCTCGCGCTGGCGCCGCTCGATGGTATTGCGCGCGGCGAGCAAGTCCTTGGCCGCCGCGAGGCTGGCGTTGCGCACATACATCAACTGGCCATCTGGCAGCGTGACGAGGGTATGGGTCGGGTAGCGCTCGCGCTGGCGCAACCGCGCGCCCTCAGCGCCCATCGCCACCTCGGCGCCGCCCACGGCGCGGCCACCCCACGCGCGCATGATCGTCTTGAACATGGTCTCTCCCTCTCTCCCTCTGGCGGGGCCGCCTGACACGCGCTCTGGCGCGGCGTACTCCCACGATCTACCCGGCGCCCGCGCATCCACCGATGCGGCTACGCGCTGCGGGTTTCCTTCAGTGAGCAGGCGCTGGCCATCCACTGGGTTGACCTGTGCGCCGTTCACATGAGAGAGAATAGAGCGGCGATATTGGAGCGTGATGAACGCTGGATTGGGGTTCGCTCATGTTTCCGCCACGCTTCCGCTGGACTCCGCAGAGGCGCGCTGGCGAGGTGATTTGACCGTAACCGCACGCTACACAGGACTACTGGATAGCCTGTCCGGGCCAGACAATCGTTGACTTCAGCCATTTGGCGGAGATGATGGTGTACGCTCTCCCGCTGTGACGTTAGACACGGGTCTAACGCTGTCCGATGACACTGTGTGGTCAGCTTCTCCCGCTGGCGCGCCTGTGAGCGCGAACGAGCCACTGGCGAGAAGGATTGAGATCGCGCGCCCTGGAAACGCGCGCGATGGAAGAGATTGTCCGCGCGCCAGACCGGCCCGAAGCGGCCGCGATCTGAGCTACCAGCTGCACGCCTGGAGGTACTCCCCTTGCAGCTTCATTACCCCCTTCGCCCGCACACGACCACCCTCACCCTCCTGGTCGCGGGCGCGCTCGCCACTGGATTGACGGGCATTTCCGCCACTACCGCGCACGCCGCCACTGGACTCCACTACCAGCGCGGCTATAGCGTGCAGGGAAGCTGGCTCTGCTACGGCTGGGCGAATGGCGCCTACCATTGCACCCAGCGCTGGATCCGCTCCGGTGGCCGCCTCATCTCAGAGAATCCCGCCTGGGTCCCCAACGACGGCGCCACGACGCGCCCCACCTCACGCGCCACGACAACGACGACGCACGCCACGACTTACGCGGCGGGCTACTATAGCGTGGCGCCCAGCGGTATCAGCCAGTGGGCCTGGACGGGCCACGGCTCCTATACGCAGCCACGCGGGACGTATCAGGGCTATGGCTGGGGTTGGTGCACCAGTGGCGCCGCGCTGCTGGCGCACGACTACGTGGGCGGCCTGGGTAACGCCGCCGCCTGGACCCGCAACGCGCGGGCGCGCGGCATGGCCACTGGCTACACCCCGCACGCGGGCGCGACGGTCGTCTTCCAGCCGGGCGTGCAGGGCGCCAGCTACGAGGGGCATGTGGCGCACGTCGTCGCGGTCTATCGCAATGGCTGGTTCCTGGTGGCCGAGACTGCCTTCTGGTGGAACGGCGGCGGCTTTGGCCGTGTCTCGTACCGCTACGCTCACGCGGGCTACGGCGTCAGCTTCATCTATTAGCTCGTCGCCAGCGCCCGACACGAACGCCCGCTCCGCCACTCGATTCGCTGGCCGGGGCGGGCGCTCCTCGTAGCCTGTACATTCCAGCGAAGTTATGTCATACTCGCATAGAGCGACCGTGCGCCGCATCACAGCGCGCAAAACGGTCGCCCACGGCGCCATGAGGATCGCGGGCGCCGCGTGAACAGGCAGAAAGGGGTCTTCGCCATGGCGCGCTTCAAGCTCCTGCGGTACCGTCGTCCTTCGCTGAGCACGATGCTCGGCGTGACCCGCGCCAAGCGCCGCATCAAGACGCGCACGGGCTACTACGCCGCCACCCGCTGGCTCCGCGCGCCGTACAACTTCCGGCGGCGAATGCTGCGTCGCGCGGGCTACTACTCCGGCCCGATGAAGTTCCTGCGCTTCCTCCTGCGCAAAAGCTAGAGCACCGCCGACTCCGTCCGCGCGGCGCTGAAGTCGCGGGCGGGATCGAAGGCGGCCAGGTGGATCGCGCCGAAGCCCTCCGGCAGCGCAACCTCGCCGCCGCGCGCGTCGCCCGCCAGCAGCGCCTCCACCAGCAGGGCGGTGATTGGCGCGTGCATCACGCCGTGGCCAGAGAAGCCCGCCGCG
>DASVWQ010000203.1:0-5922 GCA_036393135.1 Ktedonobacterales bacterium | reverse complement strand
CGGTCGGCAGCTTGTACTTGGCGTCGGCCAGTCGCGCCAGCACCGTCGCCTCCTCGCTCTTGCCAATCGGGCGCGTGAACTGGATGAAGGCGTACTGGCCGGCGGGGATCGAGCCAGCCGAGTCGGTCGCGGCAAAGACCTCGACATCCTGCGCGTGCTGTGGCGAGTTCTCGAAGGCCGACTTGATGGCGGTGGTCGTCACACCTTGCTGCGCGAACCGCAGGCTGATCGTGTCACCCTTGGTGAAGTCAATGCCCAGGTTCAGATGCCAGAAGATCAGCGCCAGTAGCCCCGGCACGATGATGATGCCAGAGACCAGGAAAAACCAGTATTTGTGGCGTGTCAGGTGATACACGGTCTATTCCTCCGCCCCGGTCGTCTCATCGGCCACGCGGTTCGCGTTGGGCGCCGCGCCGTTCGCGCTCGCTCCGACGCCCGCCAGTGGCGCTTCGCTCTCGTCCGCCGCATCCTGCGCTGGCGCCGCGCCCGACGTGATGACCGCCGCGCGTCGCGAGGCCAGCCGCGTCTGTGGGTTGTAGCGCGACACTTTCAGCGCGTCGGCGGGCAGCGAGTAGAGCGCCGGATGCGTCGCGATGCCAGAGAACTGCAGCAGGTTCAGGAAGTTGCGGGTCACGACCACGGCGGTGAAGAGACTGAGCAGCACGCCGATAATCAGGTTGGTCGCGAAGCCGACGATGATCGTCGCGCCGAAGTTGCTGCCGAACCAGTAAAGGATCGCGCCGGTGATGATCGTGGAGGCGTTTGAATCACGGATCGAGGGCCACGCGCGCTTGAAGCCGAGATCGATAGCCGAGGCCATCGTGCGTCCGGCGCGCAACTCCTCTTTCATGCGTTCGAATATCAGGATGTTCGCGTCCACCGCCATGCCGATGGTCAACACCATCGCGGCGATGCCTGGCAGCGAGAGCGTCACGCCCAGCAGCTTGATCGTCGCGAAGATGAACAGCGCGTAGAGGATCAGCGCCAGGTCAGCCAGCAAGCCCGGCAGGCGATAGTAGATCAGCATGAAGAGGACGACCAGGCTCAGGCCGATCAGCGCCGCGCGGACGCTAAAGTCGATGGCCTGCTGGCCAAGCGTCGCGGCCAGTTGCTGCTCGCTCACCACCGCCAGCGGCAAAGGCAACGCGCCGTACTTGAGCTGCGTCGCGAGGTCTTGCGCGGTGGTCACGCTGGGCAGGCCCGAAATCTCACCCTGGCCATCGATCTCGCTCTGAATCGTCGCCGACTCGATGACCTTGCCGTCCATCGTCACGGTCAGGTACGAGCCAACATTCTCGCGGGTGTAGGTGGCGAAGGCTGAGCGGGCGTTGCCCTGGAACTCGAAGGTCACGATGGGCTGGTTGTTCTGGTCGAGGGTCGCCGAAATCGAGTTCGGGTCAAGCTGCGAGCCGGTGAAGACGACTTTGTACTGCCCCGGCTGCACCACTGTCCCGACCGGCAGGCCAACACCATTCGTGTTGATGATCTCCATCTTGCCGGTCTGGCCCAGCAACTCGTTCGCCTGCTGGGTATCCTGCAAACCCGGTAGCTGGACGAGGATGCGATTGCTGCCCTGTTGGCGGACCACTGCGTCATTGACGCTCAGGCCGCCCGCCACGCGCTTCTGCACCGCGTTCAGCGCGTCGGGGAGCAGCGTGGTGATATCGCACTTGGGCTGGTCGCTGGGGCAACTCGCCTCCAGCACGATCTGGATGCCGCCCTCGAGGTCGAGTCCCCGCTTGACCTCCAGCGTGTTCTTGTACCCCCCGATATGGATACCTGGCGTATTGGGCAAATCCACATAGACTGCGCCCGCTCCCAGGAGGAGGATGAAAACGAGGAAGAGGATGGAGCGGACCGTGTTGCCGCGCATGGAGACGTGCCCCCTCGCTAGAAGTCCCAGGCAGTGGCCTGCCACTGCGCGGCGTTCCCACGCGCCGCCGACCGTTGCGTTAGCCTGGGCTGACCACAGCGCCGACGCGGCCTTGCGTTGCGCAGGTCGCTCCTGCGTGTCGCGCCAGCCCTGGCGTGTTGGTGGATCGTCGCTCACCAGATTTCGAGCGTATTCTGGCGCAGTATACCTGAGCGCATGGCCCCTGTCAAATCGCGGATGACCGCATGACACCCCATGCCATCAGGGCTGGCGGCCACTAAGGCTACTTTGTCGCCCTCCCCACGCCAGCGGGGAGCCAGGCCGTTCACGCCGCTCACCTCCAGACGAGCGGCGGCGCGCGACGGCTACAGCCCCCGCCTACTGACCCACACTGAAGGTCGTGGAATACACCGTCGTCCCTTCGGCGGTGGTTGCGCCGACCGGGGCGGGCTGCCAGGTGAACGCCACTCGCCAGGTCCCCGCCGTCCACGGCTTGACGGACATCTGGCCCGCGCCCGGCGCCACTGTAACCCGCGTCGCGCTGCCCGCCTCCAGCGGAATCTGGCGCGTCACCATCCCCAGCGCGCAGCCGCCTTCGTCCTGCCAGACGCCACCGACCTCGCGCTGCAACTGGACGATGGTGCACGATGAGTGGTGGTCAGTCGCGACAATCGCCGCGCTGAGGTGATTGAGCACGGTCAGCGTGATTGGGTCCGATGGGCCATAGCTGGTCGCGTCGAGTTGCACTACAACGCCCTGGGTTGGCGGGGTCGTTCCCACGGTTCCGGCGCCCTCCCTCGCCTGCCCGCACGCGGTCAGGCCGATCACAAACAGCGCGATTATCACGCCGCGCAGCGCGCCTCGCTTCACCCTTTCTCGCATCTCAGGAATCACCTCCAGTGTCCGCAGCATGCCCGCACGCCACGCGCCTTTTATACAGGCGGACAGCGCGCGAAGAGCAGAAAGGGGATGACCCGTATAGATCATCCCCTTCCCTCACTCAGCGGCCCGCGTTAGCGAACCGCAACGTCATCGTAGAGCGTGTAGGTCGGATCACCCGAGTAGTTGTCGTCGTGACTGGTCAGCGTCAGCGTCACCGAATGGCCCGCCGTCGCTGTCCCCGACACCTGGCTCCAGCTCCCCGTGTTCGTGCAGGTCTTGGCCAGCAGCGTCTTGGTGACGCCAGTGGTATTGTCCTTCAGCGTCGCCGTCGCCCAGTCATAGGTGACAGTATCCGGGCAGACCACCTGATACCAGAAGCTCACCGTGCTGCTTCCGCTCGGCATCGTGAAGGTCTGGCTGATCGAGCTGTCACCGTTGGTCGGCGATGTGCTGCCCGCCATGCCGGAGTACGACCCACTGTGCGCCGTCGAACTGATCGAGGCTGCGGCGCCGGAGGTCGTCCAGCCGCTGAATGTGCCGGTCTCGAAGCCAGGATTGACCACCGGATTCGTGACTGGCGCGGACGTAGCCACATCGTCGTAGAGCGTGTACGTCGGGTCGCCGGAGTAGTTGTCGTCGTGACTGGTCAGCGTCAACGTCACCGAGTGACCCGCTGTTACAGACGCCGACGCCTGGCTCCAGGTTCCCGTGTTCGTGCAGGTCTTGGCCAGCATCGTCGTCGTCACGCCGGTAGCATTGTCCTTGACGGTCGCCGTCGCCCAGTCATAGGTGACGGTATCCGGGCAGACCACCTTGTACCAGAAGCTCAGCGTCGCCGAGCCGCTGGGGACCGTGAAGGTCTGGCTGATCGAGCTATCACCATTGGTCGGCGATGTGCTGCCCGCCATGCCAGCGTACGACCCACTGTGCGCCGAGGTACTGATCGAGGTTGCGGCGCCGGAGGTCGTCCAGCCGCTGAACGTGCCCGTCTCGAAGCCACCATTCGTCAGGCCACCAGAGGGCGGCGGGGTCGGCGTCGGCGGCACAGTCGTCGGCGTGGGTGTCGGCGGCACGCCCGTCGGCGTTGCGGTTGGCGCATTTGTTGGCGTCGCCGTCGGCGGCGCGGTCGTCGGTGTCGGGGTTGGCGTCGAGCCGCCGCAACTGCTGAACTTGAACGAGCCGATGCGCGTCTTCCAGTTGAAGGCGCCGTTGGACGGGATGTACTCGTTCGTGTACCAGAAGGTGCAGCCGTCGGACGGGTCTACCGTCATGGCGCTATAGTCACCCCAGCGGCTGAGGCTCGATCCCGTCTGTGAGCCACCGCCCACGATCAGGCTCGTCTCACCTTGCGGCATGGTGTTGAGCGGGTCGGAGACCAGGCGCCCGGTATAGCTGATACCTGGGTGCATCGAGCTGCTCGAGACGCTATAGCCCATCGCGATGTCGCCGGACTGGTCCTGGGCAATACTGCCCATCCAGCGGTAATTCGCGTCAGGCGCGTAGGTACCTTCCTGGTAGACCGATGGGCTGGAGTTGGGGCTGCGAATCTCATACCAGCGCATGCCGGCCGAGCTGCCAGAGGTGATCGCGTGATCGACCACCAGCGACTCGTAGCTGCCAAAGTTGCGGTAGGAGAGCCGATACATCACGCGGTCGGCCAGCGAATCGAGTTGCTGGGTCGTGCCAGACTGCGGGATGCAGGTTCCTCCGCCGCAGGCCTCGGCGTAGGACGCCACGGCGATGCTGGAGGGGCCAGTGAAGGTCGAGTTGCCTGGAGTCGCCCAGTCAACGTGGAACTTCCAGAAGGCCAGGCTGGTCGTCGTGTCCAGCGCGACGATATAGTTCGGTGAACCCGCTGGTGGCAGGGCCGAGCCGTCGAGATTCGATGGCAGCAGGCCGCCATAGCTGCTGCTGGTGGTAAAGCACTGTTGCGTCGCGGCGGCACCGGTCAGCATGGAGCTGCGGTCGAAGGCGCAGGCCTCCGCGCCGAGGAAGGCGTTAGTAGAGCCGTTGAAGAGGTTGTAGGTCTCGTAATACCCGTCGGGCCAGACGGCCATCTTCGGGTAGTCGGGGAAGGCGGTATACGGGAAGGAATATCGGTACCACGTGCCAGTCGGGTCGCTCGTCGTCGAGACCGCGACGCACTCATACCAGGTAGAGGTCGCGCCTGTCACCGCAAACTGGCTGATAACCCAGCGATTGGCGATCTGGTCATAGACCACCGTGGGGTCACCGTCGTTGTCAGTCTGGCACAGGCCGCCAAAGTTGTTCCACAACGTGTTGATCGTCACCGGGCCATAGCGCACCGAGCCGACCGCGCCGCGACCGGGATCCTTGTTGAAGACGGCGAAATCGGTGTTGACCGTCTGCACATAGTCCTGCGGGCCAACCGTGCCATTTGTGTCGGGCGGGGCCGCGTTGACGGAGAATGTGCCATTGGGGCCAGTGAAGCCATTGCCGACGCCATCGAAGTTATTCGAGGCAGCCGGGGCGGCCAGCGTAGTCGCACGCTGGACAGGAGCCGTCAGATGGTTGGTCGCGCCATGCCGCAGGCTCGGCATCCTGATTGGCACATCCGCCTGATGTGGCGCGCCCGCCGGAGAAGGCGCGCCGTGGACGGTGCGCAGCGGGACCGAGAGATCATGGTGCGCATCGTGAGTGACGGTCGCGCCATGTTTGACAGGCCCGCTCGCCGCTTGCGCCGCATTGGGCGCAAAGCTCACCACGCCAATGAGCGCGGTGGTAGCGATGAGCGCTGCGGCGACCGCCAGAGCCGCTAATGAGAAACGACGCCGACGCATGGTGGAATATTCCTCCCATTTGCAGTGACGTAGCCAGCTCCATTGCTGGCGTCATCCCAGGAAACTATCGATCCCGCGCCGCAACCGGCGACGCCGGACGCCTGGCGACAGAAGCGCGCTCCAGAGAAGCGGCGGAGCGTGCGGATGACCGTCAACAGATGCGCGTCCTGCGCAGTCCGTGCGGGCAAAAGAACCCGCGAGACTGCGATCGGAAGGGAAGTAGCGGGGTAAACGCGCGGCTCATCTCCTAAGCGCCGGGCGCTTTCAGAAATATTTCAGTTACGTTGGACTGAGATGTGACAAGATCATGAAAAGTATACAGGCGACAATCAACTTGTCAACCCCCGCGCCATCGCGCTCATCTTG
>DASVWQ010000202.1:0-7442 GCA_036393135.1 Ktedonobacterales bacterium | reverse complement strand
ATTATGCAACCGCCCCTGCGCGCTGGCCAGCTCCAGCGCCAGCACCTGATCGGGCGCGCCGATGTGGCCGTACTCATCGAGATAGAGTGACTGTTCCTCGCGCAGCCCCAGCATCTCCAGGATGCGCCGGTGCATCGAGGGCTTCATGTGATTGATGGCAAGGAAATCGATCTCGTCGGGACGGCGCCCGCTGCGCTCGACCGCTTCGCGCACCACCTGGACGAAGTTGCGCTCGGACGTGTCGGTCAGCCCCGCCTTCAGGTGCGCCATATTCGAGACGTGGAAGGTGTGTCGCCCCTCGCGCAGCGTCTCAGGCGAGGTGGGCAGCCGCGTCCCGCCCGCTGGAATCGTCACATCCTCCGAGAGTGAGCCATCGGTGATGAACGACGACGCCAGCACGCGGTTCGCGGCATGCCCCCGCCGCAGCACCATCGCGCTCCCGCCATCCGAGAGGCTGAAGAGAAAGCGCGCGGTGTGGTCGCGTAGGTTGATGAGATCGCCTGTGCGGTGTCCGCCGCAGATCAGTGTCGTGCGCAGGCGCGCGTCGGCGGTCATCAGGTCGTGCGCCAGCTTGAGGGCCAGCACGTTGGTCGTGCAGAGCGCCACCGCCTCGAACGCCCACGCCCGCTTGGCCCCCAGCAGGTACTGGATGCGATTGGCCGCCGACCAGACATAGAAATCTTTGTGCATGCTGCCGGAGTAGAGGATGAGGTCCACCTCCTCCGGCGCGACGCCCGCGCGCTCCAGCGCCACGCGCGCCGCTCGCACGGCCATTGCCGACGTCTGGTCGTCGTAGCTAGCGAGGCGCTTTGAGGTGATGCCCATCTTCTCGCGCACGACCTGCTCCGGGATGCCGCTCTCGGCGGCGATCTCGGCGGCGGTCTGCGTGCGCGCGGGCAGATAGGTCGCCAGCGCCATCATGCCAATCGCGCGTCCCGCTTCGTCATTGCTCACTCATGCCTCCACTCAGCGGCGACGGAACCAGTTCAGTGGCCCGCGTTTCGCTTGCGCTGGCGCCGCCGACGCGGGCGGCTCGGTTGATGGCTCTGGTTCTGGCTGCGGGCGCTCGACCAGCCGACGCCCATCGATCAGCGCCAGCAGGGCGGCGCGGAACTCGTCGGGCTTTTCCAGCAGCGGCGAGTGGCCGCAGTCGGCGATGACCTGCTCGTCGTAAACACCGCCGTTGGCGCGGTAGGCGTCGAGCACGGCGCGAAGCTGGCGCACCATCGGCTGCGGCGGGCAGACCTCAGCGCCAGGCCAGCCGGGAATCGCGCCCATCTGCCCCAGCGTGGCCGGGTCCACAGCGGCGGCGTCGCTCACCATCACGTCGTCGGCTCCGCGCGCCCAGAGAATCGGCGGCTGCGGCTGGATGTCGGCCAGTCCGCTCAGGTTGCAGTATTTTGGTGAGAGGGCGTTGTTCGCGCCCCAGACACCCGGCCCAGTGAAGGGCCAGTTGGCCGAGGCGACCCCATCGCCAGGATAGAACTCGTCGCCAATCACCATCATCAACATCTGCTCGACCAGCGCGTCTTCCCGCTCCGGCGGCAGCAGGAAGCCCGGCTTGACGATGATCGAGCGGAGGGCCGAGCGCGGCGAGAACGGCGAGTCGGCAGTGAAGTCTTTGGCCTGGTAGCGCTCGATGACGGCGGGCGCGATGAGGCCGCCACCGCTGCCGGCGAAGTCAGGATAGTTTGGCGCGCCGTCGTCGCCATGCGAGCCGCCGTAGCCATATGGCGAGCCGGCGGCGTGCAAGGTCAACGTCTGGACGCGCTCTGGATGGTCAATCGTGTACTGCATGGCGATATTGCCACCCAACGACCACCCCAGCAGGTGAAAGCGCTCCCAGCCCAGCGCCTCGACCAGCGCCTCCAGGTCGTCGCTGAAGTCACGCAGGCCGCGCGTGGCGTCGACGGGGCGGGCCTCGGTGGCGCCGTAGCCGCGCAGGTCGGGTGCGACGCACTCCAGCTCCGGCAGGCTCGCTATCAGCCACTCGAAGAAGCGCGCCGAGGAAGCGTTGCCGTGGACGAGCAACAGCCGCTCGCCCGTCTCGTGGGTCCCGGCGTAGATGTGCTGGCGCAGGCGACTCGTGCCGATGGTGCGGCAGCGGACACCCGACGCCAGCGGATAGTTTGATCGCGGGGGCACTTTGTCCCACATGTTGGCTGCGCTCACAGGAGCCTCCTTTGCGTTGGACTGCTCGTGACGACAGGATCATGCGGCCTGCGAGCGGCCCGCGCGGAAGGAGTGTGCGCCCGCCTCCGCGCGCCACTGGTCGCCGACCTTGAGGCTATTGTGGCGCGTGAGGCGGCGCGACGGCAACCGGCAATCCGAACGCCGTCGCGCTGGCTGGCGCTATGGCCAGACCGACGAGGCTTTGATGAAGGGACTGACGGGGGTGAGTGTCCCGTTCTTCACCTGGAGGATCTGGAAGTCGCGGATGCCGCCGTGATGGTCGGCGCTCCACTCAATCGTTGGGCCGAAGCCGGTGTCGTAGTTGGTGAAATCCGTGTTCAGGGCGTTCTGGAAGCTGGCGCGGGTCAGATTCTTGCCCGCCTTGGTCAGCGCATCCACCAACAGCTTGGCGTTGATGTAGCCATAGAACTTGTAGGCGCTGAACACCGCGTCGCCCGCCGTGTCCTGCATGTACGCCTGGCCTACTGGCGACTGGATATTGGTGTACCCGCTGACGTAGATGCCCTCACCGGCGGCGCCCAGCACCTTCGGCCAGGAGTTGTCGGCCATCGGGTAGTTGGCGAGATAGCCCAGGCTGGGGCGATAACCCTGCTGGGCGGCGGTCAGGACGAAATGGGCGGTGGGGCCGGGCAGACCATTGAGCACGATCAGGTCAGGGGCCGCCGCCTTCAAAGTCTGCACAGCGCTGCTGAAGTCAGTCTGGGTCGCCTTATAGCCGACCGAGGCCACCAGACTCGCGCCATACTTGGTCAGCGACTCGCCCAGCGTCGTCTTCTGCTGGAGGCCCAGCACGTCGTCCTCGTAGAGCAGAGCGACCTTGGTGGCTTTCAGGGTGTTCGCGGCGTAGTAACCCAGCACATGCCCCTCGTCGCCGTAATTCGGCTGGGTCATCCAGAGCCAGGGCAGCGCCTTGCCATTGGCGTCGCTATACTGCGCGCCGCCGCCGATGGGATCGAGGAATGGGATGCCTTTGGGGCCGAGATACGATTCGGCGACGTTGGATGCGCCAGAGCCGCAGACCTGGAAGACGGCGAAGGCGTTGTCCTGCTCGATGAGTTGGCGCGTGGCGTCTTTGGTCTTGGTGGGGTCGCCATTGTCGCTGACCTGGATCAGCTTGATCTTGCGCCCGTTGACGCCGCCCGCCGCATTGATCTTGTTGATGTAGAGATTATCGCCGTCGAGGATGGGCTGGCAGATGACCTTCAGCGGGCCAGTCGTGTCGAGAACCGCGCCAATCGTGATGGTGTTGGCGTCGACGCCAGGGACATTCGCGCTGGTCGCCCCGCCGCCTCCGCACGCGGAAAGGGCGAGCATGGCCGCAAGCGCCACCGGGACGCCCAGGCGTGAGAGCAGTGATAGCCTACGGTTGTCGCTCAGTCGGGAGATGGACCGCATCGTGGGCGCCTCCTGATGTTCGTGCGCGTCGGCCCCTCACAAACGCCGCCGCGCGACTCCGGGTTGTCGCAGACATGACAACTGAGTCATGTGTCAGCGTATATACCTGACAATCCACCACTCTGTCAAGGGGCCGGCGCGCAATTTGCCATGAATTCGGGAGAAATTGCTTCTCGCGCGAGCGACTGCCGCTCGCGACCACTACGCAGCCCACCATGCAGACCTATTGCGCTCTCGTCCATCTGCCGCAGCAGTCTGCGTCCTTTGGGCAGGAAACATGATTCACCTTCGCCAGCCAGTGCGCCTGGAGCCCGCATTGCCAGAAGTCTGTGAGTGACTCTGTACGCGCCGACCCCGAAGTGAGAGGCGAAGTTCCTACGAGTTTCCCCCCACAGGTCGGGGAGCTGTCGCGAGGCGCCCCTTGACAGGGCGCGGCGCTCATGGCATAGTGATGCGAAACATGACAGGTGAGTCATGTTTCGCCACTGGTGGTCTCGCTCAGCCCTGCTTCGATGAAGAGGAGGCGGCGCGCATGCAAGCGTTTCTGCAAGTCACCATCTCCGGCCTCGTCACTGGCAGCCTCTACGGGCTGCTCGCCCTCGGCCTCGTCCTCATCTACCGCACGACCGGCGTGCTCAACTTCGCCTACAGCGCCATCTCGGTCTTCGCGGCGGGCTTCCTCTACATCCTGCTGACCGGGCCGCGAATGAACTTCTGGGTCGCGCTCCCGTTGAGCCTGCTCTTCGCCGCCGCGCTGGGCGCCGTGGTCGAGCGGCTCTTCGCGCGCCCGGTGCTGCACGCGCCGGTCTTCACGAAGGCCATCGCCACGCTCGCCCTGGCCCTCGTGCTGGCCACCATCGAGCAGGCGATCTGGCCACAGCTCGCGCAGACCGAGCATTTTCCCACGCCATTCGAGGGGGCGGCGATCAATGTCGGCGGCGTCTACGTGACGGTGGCGGCGCTGCTGGCGCTGCTGGTGACGGCGGTGGTGGTCGCCGCGCTGACGCTCTTTCTGGGGCGCACGCGGTTGGGTATTGCGATGCGGGCCTCGGCGGACAATCAGGCGGTCGCGCAACTGATGGGCGCGCCCGTCAGCCGCATCTTCCTGCTGACCTGGTCGGTGGCGTCGGTGGTTGGGGCGCTGACGGCCATCATGCTCGCCGCCCAGCAACGCACCATCAATATCACCTACATGGACCCGGTGCTGATCCTGGCCTTCGTCGCCGCTGTGCTGGGTGGGCTGGACTCGCTGCCGGGCGCGCTGATTGGCGGCGTGCTGGTCGGCCTGGCGGACAATTGGCTCGCGCTGGGGCTGGCGGGCCATCAACTCGGCCCGCTCGACATCAGCGCGCCTGGCATCCGCGCGACGATCATCTTCGTCGCCTTCATCCTGGTCTTGCTGCTGCGCCCGCAGGGGTTGCTGGGCAAGGCCGAGTTGCGCCGCGTGTAGTCCGAATCCGGTGAGATCGCCCCCCAGGAGGCGTCCTATGCCAACCTCGCAACTCTCTTCCGCGCCGCCCGCGCCTACCGCGTCCCCGGCGTCCACCCCGCGCGGCTGGCGGACGCTGCTCGTGGGGCGGCGCCTCAGCCTGGCGCTGGCGGCGGGTGGGCTGCTGCTGGCGCTGCTGCTGCCGACCATCTTCGACCAGATCTTCGGCTTCGCGGGCGGCTTCCAGCTCCACCGCATTACCCTGATCTACATCTTCGCGCTGGCCGCCTTCGCCCAGAACATCCTGACGGGCTACGCGGCGCAGCCCTCGCTCGGCAATGCGGCGTTCTTCGGGCTGGGCGGCTATCTCGTCGCCTGGCTCGCGGGCGACCTCGGTCAGCCGTTCTGGGTCGCCATCCTGCTAGCGATGGTGGCGAGCGCGCTGATCGGCGTGGTGGTCGGCGGGCCTGCCCTGCGCGTCTCCGGCGCCTATCTGGCCATCGCCACGCTGGGCCTCGTCTTCATCGCCGGCTCGCTCTTCGATTTCTGGGATACCACCGTCGGGCGGATGAGCTACGACATCAACACATTGCCGGGCCTGCTCTCCGATGACCATCCACTTTACTTCGTCGTTTTCGTCATCACGCTGGCCGTCTTTGGCCTGGGCGCCACACTGCTGCGCTCGCGGGTCGGGCGCGCGTGGGTCGCCATCCGCGAGAGCGAGACGGCGGCGCTGGCGTTCGGCGTGAACACGACGTACTACAAGCTGCTGGCCTTCATCGTAAGCGCGGCGCTGACGGGGTTGGCGGGCGCGCTCTACGCGATCTGGGCGCAGACGGCCAACTCCTCGATGTCGAGTGTGGATGAGACGATCATCTTTCTCTCGATGATCGTGGTGGGCGGCCTCGGCTCGATCCTCGGCTCGGTCCTCGGCGCGCTCTTCGTCGGCTTCCTGCCGCTGCTGCTGGGGCAACTGCCCTCGCCGATGACCTTCGGCGGCTTCTCGATTCAGGTCTCGACGCTGACGACGGGCATCTATGGCCTGCTGTTGCTGCTCGCGTTGATCTTCTTCCCCGCCGGACTGGCCTCCGCGCGCGACTATCTGCGCACGCTGCCAGGGCGGTTGGCCAGCCGAGGAGGCGCCGCATGACCGAGGCCGCATCCCCCTTGCTCGATGTGCGCGGCGTGACCGTGCGCTTCGGCGGACTGGTCGCCATCAACGCGCTCGATCTGGCCGTCCGCGAGGGTGAAATCTTCGCGCTGGTTGGGCCGAATGGCGCGGGCAAGACGACCCTGCTCAACTGCATCAGCGGCTTCACCGCTCCCAGCGCGGGCAGCCTGACCTTCGCCGGGGTCGATCTGCTCGCGCTGGGGCGCCATCGCCGCGCCGCGCTGGGCATCGCGCGCACCTTCCAGGATGTCCAGCTTTTCGCCAGTATGACCGTGCTGGACAACCTGCTGACCGCCCAGCACGCCCACCTGCGCGCCTCCTTCCTGACAAGCCTGCTGCCCGTCGGCCCGGCCATCGCCGAGGATCGCCGGGCGCGAGCGGCGGCGCGCGACCTGCTGGAGCGGCTGGGCATCGCGCGCTACGCGGACAGTATCGCGGGAACGCTGCCCTTCGGCGCGCAGAAGCTGGTCGGCGTGGCGCGGGCGTTGGCCCTGCGTCCGCGCATGGTGCTGTTGGATGAGCCTGCCGCTGGCATGCCACAGGCCGAGGTCGCGGCGTTCGCGGAGGCGCTGCGGCGCTGGCGCGACGAACTGGGCCTGACCTTCCTGCTGATCGAGCACAACATGGAGCTGGTGCAGTCGGTGGCCGAGCGCGTCTGCGTGCTGGACTACGGGCGCAAGCTGGCCGAAGGCGCGCCCGCCGAGGCGCTGGCCGATCCTGCCGTGCTGGAGGCCTACCTAGGCAGCGCAGGCGGCGTCGCGGTGAAGGAGGGCGCCCATGCTGAAGGTTGAGGGACTGCGTGCGGGCTACGGGCCGCTCGAAGCGCTGCACGGCGTCTCGTTCGCGGTGGAGCGCGGCGAGGCGGTGGCCATCCTCGGTGCGAACGGCGCGGGCAAGACGACGCTGATGCGCGCGCTCACCGGGCTGATCCGCGCGCGGGCGGGGACGATCACGCTGGATGGCGCGCGGTTTGAGCGGCTGGCGCCTGAGGCGCGCGTGCGCGCTGGGCTGGCGCTCGTGCCGGAGGGACGCGCGCTCTTCGGCTCGCTCAGCGTGCGCGAGAACCTGCTGATGGGCGCCTATACCCGCCGCGACGGCAAGGCGCTGGAGGCCGACATCGCGCAGGCGCTGGACTACTTCCCGCGCCTGCGCGAGCGGCTGCGCGCTCCGGCGGCCAGCCTCAGCGGTGGCGAGGGGCAGATGCTCTCGATCAGCCGCGCGCTAATGTCGCATCCGCGCGTGTTGCTGCTCGAT